>WBUR01000024.1 GCA_008933615.1 bacterium
CTATTACGAACTGGGTCACGTCCACTTCAAACCGATTGAACTTATTGAATGGGCGCGACGCGGACACCGTAACGCCGTAATTGCGGTAACGGATAAAACTGTCGGCAAGGCCGTCCCCGATACCCGGTATGGTCTGGGTTCCGTCCTCATACGCATAGTCCGTCGCAAATGAATAAGCGGTATGAAAAGCCGTAATGCCGTAATCGGTTCTGCGAGACAAATAATAATAGGCGCCGTAAAAGCTGCTGTTTTTCAGATCGAAGAGTAAACTCGTGCCGAATAACAACCGGTGATTTCCCAATATATCGCTGAATGCCATCTGCGTCGCGCCGACGAAACCGGTAAAGGTATTAAATCCGGCCGTTCCGTAAAACAGATCGGGCGTGAAGCGAACACGGTAATTACGAATCCGGTACTCTCCTTTATCGTTCTTGTAAACTTTTTCAGGGAGGGATACAATCTCAGGCAGTTCTTCTTCCTCCTCCTCTTCTTTCTTCTTTTCCTTGTCTTTCTTTTTATCATCCATTCCGGAAAAAATAAAATTACGATACGATATGTCTTTGGTCTGTTTTATAGTAGTATCCTGAACTGCCGCCGAATCCCCTGAGGAATACATCACGTCGATCACCGTGTCTTTAGAGACTTCCTGGGTCAGGCTGCGTTTATCTATGAATCCCAACTCGTCAGACAAAGTCTGAGGCAGGTCTTTGTCTTTGCGAAATTTCTTCATTGATATAGTTATCGGCAGTTCGATCGGTTTAATATCGAACGGGTTTTTTAAAGTGAAGATATCAAACCCGCTTTTGTTAAAACCGGAATAGGCGACCACTTTTCCGTCTTTGCTCAAGGAAGGCTGAAAAATTCCGCTTAGGTTATTGGTAATAGCATAAGTTTTTTTCGTGGTCAGATCGGCAACGTATAAATTGGTCACGCCGTTGCGGTTCGACGTATACAGCATTTTAGAATTATCCGGTCCCCATTCCGGCCACGTATCGTTCATCTCGTCCGTCGTGACGCGTTCCATTTCTGATCCGTCGGCATTCATGATATAGATGTCGGTTTGTTTGTAATCATAATTGACCATCTTGAAGTTCTTGTCCGGCGGACCGAGCTGATCTCTGCGATCGGAAACAAATGCAATTTTCTTGCCGTCGCGGCTGTATACGGCGCGCGTGTCGCTGAAAATATCGTTGGTCAATTTTTGTTTTTGTTTCTTATCCAGGTCAAAAACATAGATATCGCTTTGCCCGTGATATATGCCGGAAAAGATGATCTTGCGTCCGTCGGGGCTCCACGATCCGCCGAATACGCCTTCAAGGTCTTTCCATGAGTATTGCTCGATCTCTCCCGTCAAAACGTCGATGATCAGCAGCGCGTCGTTATCGCTTGCCTTGGCGGAGAAAACCAATTTTTTTGAATCCGGGCTCCAGCTCATGCCCGGGCTTAACCAATGCAGTTCCTCAAGATTAGGCGTTTTTTCGCCGGAGACAATTTTCTTGATGACCGTTCCGTCAATGGCCGAGATCAGCACAATGTCGGCATAACCGGACTTATCGGTTAGAAAGGCAATTTTGTCGCCGCTTGGAGCAAGCGCGGGCGTAATGTTATAAAAATTTCCATCGCGGTCATGAAACGTCAATTGTTTTCCGATTTCCTTCACCGACTGCATGTTCGTGATGTCGGGAAAGTAGATCTTGCGTTGATACGTGGCCCATTTTTCAGAGAATTCCTCTTCTTTCATTCCGAATGTGGATTCAAATGTGGAATTGGTCGTTCCTGCCACGCGCAGTTTCGTCATAAATTCGGCGACCTTTTCTTTGCCGTATTTTTCTTCCATATAACGAAAGATAGTCGGCCCTGCGGTGTATACTGCATAACCCGACATTTGCATCAGGTTGGGCAAATACGCTTCCATCACGGCGTCTCGAACAAACATATCCGATTGGGTGTTAAATTCTTTGTACCTGGAATCGTATTCCGCAAGGCCCTCCGAGACCCACAGGGGAATTTGAACCCGTATGCGCCCGCTGATCAGTCCCTGGATCGAACCTCCGTACATGTAATCGTTCATCACGCCGTGCACGAGTTCGTGATGCAAAACGTGGCGAAATTGTTCATACGATCCCTCGTACGGGATGACAATACGATTCTTAAATAACTCCGTGACGCCGCCGATGCCTTCCGACAAATACTCATCCAATACGTTAGTCTGCTGGAACTGATTATGCGAATTGTAGATGACGAAAGAGATACGGCTTTGAATTTCATAATTTTTGAAACTCTGTATGATGGAAACGTAAGAGCTTTCGGCTATGTCGGCTGCGAATTTCGCCAGTTCATCCCCGCCTTCATAAAAATAGAAGTCAAAATGCTGGGACTGTACAAAGCGCCAGTGATAATCTTTGTATTGAACCTTATTCTGGCCGAAATATTTTTGTTCCTCCTGGCTATGGAGATACGATACAGCGTGTATCAAGAAAACGAGAAACAATACAATGCGTGAAAGACGCATAAGAACTCCTCCTTTACCGCGTAAAAACATATATGAACTCACCATAAATTCCGATAGTCTGCCATGGGTATAACCAACAAATTTGCCGCTCATTCCTTTTTAAAAGACAATGTATTCAAAAAAGTGATTGATAGGAATAGCCATTTCAACTATATTAGCCCGCGTTCAACGTAGAAAAAAACAAACGTATATTCAAGCATAATTCATGATACATTCAACCTTCAAAAGGAGTCATTCACATGGGTAACGTCACTTTAGGTATTCTGAAACCGGACTGTGTAAAAAAAAATATACAAGGAAAAGTCATAACAAAAATTCAGGAGGCAGGTTTCAAAATATTAGCCATGAAACAAATCCGCATGACGAAACAACAGGCCGAAGGTTTTTATGCCGTTCATAAAGGGCGCCCGTTCTATGATGAGTTGACAAAATTTATGAGTTCAGGCCCTTGCGTCCCGATGGTTTTGCAGAAAGACGATGCGGTGGCTGCATTCAGAAAGACGATCGGCGCGACCGATCCTAAAGACGCCGATCCGGGAACCGTTCGCAAAGAATTTGCCGACAGCAAAGGCGAAAACATAATTCACGGTTCGGATTCGGATGAAAATGCCAAAGTCGAAATTGCCTATTTCTTTACCAATAGTTCACTCATCGCCAATCAGTAGGTTTATTACGGGCATGATTTGTGATAGTTCCAAATTATCCGGAGAAATGTATGACCGCAGAGATCGTGGTGATCGGCGATGAAATTCTCTCGGGGCTTATCGTCGACACCAACTCGGCTTTCCTAAGCCGCCGGTTGGCCGGATTTGGAATTACGGTAAACCGGGTAACCAAAGTTGGCGATAACGTTGAATCGATTGCGCAGGCCTTTGATAAGGCGGCAAGGGACGCAGAGTTGGTGATAAGCTGCGGCGGGCTTGGGCCGACCCACGATGACAAGACCAGGGATGCCGCCGCGAAGTTTCTTGGAACGGAACTCAAGCTTAATGAATCGGCGTTACAGGAAATCCGATCCATGTATCAAAAAGCCGGGCGGGTTATGAGCGAAACTAACCGCGTGCAGGCCATGATCCCTGAAGGAGCGACATATTTGTCCAATAGCCGTGGAACCGCCCCGGGGTTGAACTTCAAAAAAGGACACGCGACATTTTTTTGCCTGCAAGGCGTTCCGAGTGAAATGCAGTGGATGGCCGATATGCATTTGCTTCCGTTCGCGCAGAAAGTAAAACAGGATACAGTTCTCAAGTTCCGCACTATACGAACGGTGGGAATTCCGGAATCTACTTTGTATGAAAAAACGAAGGAAATTGTTCAGCAGTATCATGATAAGTTGGACATTGCTTACTTGCCGCACATGGCCCGCGGCGTCGATATACGTTTGACCTGTTCGAAACAATCCGCGGAAAAAGCGGCTGAACTGATCGCCGCTGCTGAAGGGCGATTCGTATCATGTATTGATCAATTCTTTAACAATGCGGTGTATGGTTATGACGATGAAACGCTGGAACAAAGCCTCGCCCATTTGTTTTTTGATACGCGTCAGACCATTGCTACCGCCGAGTCCTGCACGGGCGGGCTTGTCGCGCACCGGCTGACCAACGTATCAGGGAGTTCGTCTTATTTTTTGCAGGGTGTGACGACCTACAGTAACGATTCCAAAATGAAGTTGCTGAACGTGCCGGAGAAAGTATTGACAGTCCACGGCGCCGTCAGCGAAGAAGTTGCCAAATCCATGGCGGAAAATATTCGAAAAATTGCCGGCACGAACTTAGGGCTTTCTACCACAGGTATTGCCGGACCTACTGGGGCAACGGAGCATAAACCCGTCGGACTGGCCTACATCGGTTTTTCGACCGATGAAAAAACGATGGCAATAAAACTGACTCCCTTGCCGTACTCGGTTGAGCGGCTTGTTTTTAAGGAACGGTTATCGCAAATGGCGTTGGATGTGGTTCGCAAACATCTGATAAATCTGAAAGGGTTAGTGAAAAAATAAATTTTTTTATCGGTTGGCTCACAATCAGCCCGTCGAAGCATGAACGCGAGTAAATCCGATAAGCAATTAAGTAAATGAACTTGTTCTTATTTCCCACGAAACACACGGAAAAACACGAAAAAAACCTGAGCCTTGTATAGGTTTGATTTTCGTGTTCGTTTCGTGTATTCCGTGGGCATAGATTCTTTTAATATGAAATGAACACTTTATGATGATCTGCAAAGTGACGGGATCGATCGTCTCAACGCATAAGAATGAAAACTTGAACGGGCATAAGATCATGATCGTTCAGCCGGTTGATCTTAATCAAAAACCCACGGGCTCCGATCTGCTGGCCATTGATGAAGTCAGCGCCGGCGTGGGCGATCTCGTTTTGGTTATGAAAGAAGGCGTCGGCGCACGCATTATTCTTAAAAATAAAAAAATTCCCGTTCAGGCAGTTATCGTCGGCGTCATCGATGACTTTCACATTGCAACACCCTAACATCAGAGAGCTGTAAGTTCTCATCACCGAGGTTCACATGGAAAAATTTATTGTTGAAGGCGGCCACCCTTTAAAAGGGACATTTAATCCGGCGGGTAACAAAAACGAAGCGCTGCCCGTCATTGCGGCCTGTATGCTCACGGACGAACCGGTTATGCTCAGGAACATGCCGGACGTTATTGACGCGCGGAAAATGCTTGAGATTGCCGCCGCGATCGGAGCGGACGTTACTCAAATGGACGCGAAAACGTGGAAGGTTCAGGCCAAAAATATAAAGACGTTCGAGCCGGATCATAACCTGGCGTCGGAGATCCGCGGATCTTTTCTTTTTGCAGGCTCTATGATCGGACGGCATGGCAAAGTTAGTTTGCCGTCGCCGGGAGGCGATAAAATAGGGCGGCGGCGTTTAGATACGCATATTCTTGCGCTGGAAAAACTCGGCGCAAAGACGGAACTGGGTCACAAATTTTATAAAATGGAAGCCGCGAAACTGATCGGGCAGGATATATTTCTCGATGAAGCCAGCGTGATGGCAACAGAAAACGCTATTATGGCGGCCGTGCTTGCCGAAGGAACGACCATTCTCAATAACGCCGCATCAGAACCGCATGTACAGGGGCTTTGCAGAATGCTGGTCAGCATGGGCGCCCGTATATCCGGCATCGGAAGCAACCTCCTCACGATCGAAGGCGTCAAAAAATTACGTGGATGTGAGCATACTATTTCCAATGATCATATCGAGATCGGCAGTATCATCGGGCTGGCCGCGGCGACAAAAAGTGAAATTCTGATCAAAGACACGAATCCAAAAGATATGCGGATGATACTGCTCGTTTTTGAGCGGCTTGGTATCGAAGTTGAGATCAGGGGACGGGATTTATTCGTTCCGAAAGAGCAGTCGCTGGAAATTCATTCCGATATGGACGGCGCCATTCCGAAAATTGACGATGCGCCATGGCCGGGTTTTCCCGCCGATCTGACGAGCATCATCGTGATTGCGGCAACGCAGTGCAAAGGGATGGTGCTGATCTTTGAAAAAATGTTTGAAAGCAGGCTGTTTTTTACGGATAAACTGATCACAATGGGCGCGCGGATCATTTTGTGCGACCCGCACCGCGCGGTGATCCAGGGTCCGACCCCGCTGCACGGCGAGTTGATCACCAGCCCGGATATTCGTGCGGGTATGGCGCTCCTGATCGCGGCTTTGTGCGCGCAGGGGACGTCGACCATGCAGAACGTCAAACAACTGGACCGCGGGTACGAACATATCGACGAACGTCTCAGGGCTCTTGGCGCGCAGATTCGGCGCGTGAATGAATGAATTTTCGAAAAGGAACACGGATAACGCGGATTTAGCTGATTTGCTCGGATTTAAAAGGGAACTAATTCATCAAGATATTTCAGATAAAATCATTAAGGCTTTCTATAAGGTATATAACGAACTTGGTTTTGGTTTCTTATTTACCAATGACAAAAAGTGAATCAATTCTGTCTAGATCCGTCCGATCCGCGTCATCTGTGTCCTATTAATCAGCAGTTACAAATCTTAATCCTCGTACATTGATGAATCCCACACATCATCACCCTGACTTCATCGTGGCGCGAAGGCCGATGATCGATATGATCGATGCCGGCGTTGTTTTTTATCGCGCATCGTATCAAACGGTTACTCAGATCGTTTTGACGTTCTACCTGCCGTTGTTTCTTATCAAATATTTATTTTTCCGATTTGACCTGATCCCGATTGAACGGGTGTTTAATTCGTTCGGCTTTTTTCAAACGGGTTCCTATACTTTGGAAAACGTGGCGCTCATGGTGCTGGACGGAAGCGTAAATTCGGTCACGGGCGGAGCCACCTGCTTTTTTCTATTTGAAAAAGCGAAAGGCCATGAGATGGGTGCGTCTTTGCTGATAAAAAAAATGGCTGGAAAAACAGGGCCGCTTTTATGGATAACGGCCATCACAACAATGATCACGCTAATCGGACTTGGATTCTGTTTTATTCCCGGCTTGTGGATTGGGATCATTTTTTTATTTTCGACGCAACTGGTGGTTATTGAAAACGTATCGTCTTTCGATGCAATTTGGAAACGCTCCCGTTATCTCGTGTTGAGCGAATGGTGGAGAGTACTGGTTTATTTTGCTCTGACCACGCTGCTGCTGTTTGTTCTCGGCTTGTCGCTCACGTTTTTGATTTCAGGCGTGTATCAGATTTTACTAGAACAGTTGAGTTGGCTCACGGGTTTGATTCCGGATCTGAAGATGATTGAAATAGCCGGAGGAGCCGTTGCATCGCTTCTCTTGATTCCAATGCAGGTGATATTTATTACCATTTTATATTTTGACGTGCGTTCGCGAAAAGAAGGATTTGATCTGGAAATGATGCTGCAATCGATATGAATTCGCTTTTTAAAAAAATAAGCGAGACTTTCGTTGTCTTTATCGTTGGAGTGAACTCCCTCGTATTCGCCGCAGAGCCGGATGCCGTCACGCCTTCGCTTTTCGATTCAAGCCTCATCAAAAACACGGCGATCACACCGGCCGATTACGAAGGGTTGCTCAGGTTTGTACTGGAACAAACAGCCGAACTCCGGCTGAATAATGACGGCGAAGTCCGAGCGGGAATACAATCGAATTTTCAATCGCTTCGGCGGCAGATACCCGATTCATACGCATTCACCGTGTGGATCTCTTATGGCGATCCGGACAGCGTACGGGCTTTTGATACGACGGCGGTAACAAACAATAGTTGGCTCTTGAACGATCTGGATAAATTGAGCGGCGCACATTTGCAGGACAAGGGCGCTGAACAAATTCAGCATAACTTGGAATTAGCGTTGCGCTCGATTTCAACATTAAAAAGCTATATTCTGATTCGCGATACCGCAGACTATAAGAAACAATTGATGTCCATTCTCGAAAGGCCGGAATACAGGGAGAAAAAAAATAAAAATCTTTTGCTGGACGGGTTTAACTGGCTGATGGACCAACTCGCTTCCATCTTTAGCGGACTTTTTAAAAACAGCAGTTCACGTGAAACGCCGCAGGTCCCGGAGCCGCGCGATTATACCATGATCGGTCAAATGCTGGTTTATGCGGGTTACGTTATCGGCGCGATGACCTTATTGTGGCTGGCTGTGCATGTAATCCGGCATTTTCGGCAACGCAAAGAGAATTCTGCCGCTAAGAAAAAAAATTTCGAAAACCTGATCGAAGCGGGGGAATCGATGGAGCCGGACGACCATCTCCGGCATGCGCATCGCTGCGCGTTTACAGGCGAATACCGGAAAGCGATTCGTCACCTGTTCTTATCGATAATCCTGCATCTCGATGCACAAGATCATTTTCGTTATCAAAAATTTCAAACCAACGGCGAGTATCTGACGGCCTTATTGAATGAGAGTCAGTTGTTCTGCAGGATCGAACTGCACGGACATCTGAAAAAGATCAGCGATATGTTTGAAAAAACATGGTACGGCATTGAGAACGCAACGGAAGAAGATTTCACCGCCTGCAATTCCTACTACCATCTTTGTTTACATGCGCTGCAGCAAAAACAAACCGTGACCAGTGGAGTATGACGGGCGATACAAAAAAAATAGTTTGGGCCGGTGTTGCGTTCAGCGCGGTACTGATCCTCATTGTTTTTTCATCACAGGCCGGAGAAGCGCGGCGCGCAGAAAGCCTGGCTTCCACCTATAATGCAAAGCCCAACGGACTTAAGGCTTTTTATACGTTATTATCCGAAAGCGGATACGACGTTCTCCGATGGAGAAAAAGTATATTGTCGTTGGATTTTGAAGATCCTTTGGTTTTAATAGTTGCTTCGCCGCGAGAGCCGTTTTCGGAATCGGAGATGGATTCTGTGAAAGAACGGGTTAGAATGGGTTCCACGCTTTTAGTATTTGCTAACCGGCACACGGATAGATTATTAGAAAAATTCGGTATTCAGGCAGCGCGCGCGTCTTTTGAATCTTTGTCATACTTGCAGCAGCCCACAGCGCAAAATGTTCTGTTCGATACTTTGTACAGGCCGGACGAATCAGTAAGTGACATCCTATATTCAGAATGGACGAACTCATTACAACCGGATTCATCCGGATATATTTTACATTACGGGAAAACGAATTCAAATTCCGTCGTTGAAATGCCGTTTGGAAGCGGCAGTGTGATAGCGTTTAATTCAGCGGGTTATGTTGCCAATCAGAACGCAGGGCGATACGATAATCTGCAGGCGGTGATGGGCCTTCTGCGGTATAAAACCGACGGTGAAAAAAGATATTTCAGCCGGATAATGTTCGATGAATATCATCATGGTTTTAAAGAATACGAATCGGTTATTTTTCTGTTGGATCAAATGCCGGTGAAAGCCGGTCTGATGCTTGTTATTACAGCGGTGTTGCTTTGGGTTTATTCCAAGGCAAAAAGGTTTGGCAGGCCGGTGCCGGTCCGCAGGTCATCGCGGCGGTCATCCGACGAATATGTCAAATCGGTATCGGCGGTGTACCTGAATGCAAAAGCCCATACGCTCGCTTTGCGTCTGTGGCACCGCTGGGTCATGGCCTCTCTGTCGGCAAGGTTTCGTACCAACATGGAAAATAAACTTGCAGAAATAATGGAAACACGGTATGATATTAAAAAAGAAGAAACCCGGCGCACATTGTCCGTAGTTCGTCAAAAACTCAAAGATGCGGAAAGTTCGCAACTGAGCGGCGTAATAAACAAAAGAAGTATTCCAATCGATGAAGATGAACTGGTTGCTTTATCAAAAAAATTGGATACGTTGTATCGCGCTTCTAAGCGCAGAGGCCGTACAGATTAATTTAATTCGTTATTCATCGCTCAATTTCTAATAAGAAATTTATTAATTCAAAACACATACATCAGAAACAAGAACAAATCAGCTATGACACAGACCAAAGACATTGTTGACAAGATCAAAGCGGAACTGGACAAAGTAATCGTCGGCCAGCCGTTTGTAAAAGACCATCTGATCATCGCCCTTTTATCCGGCGGGCACGTTTTGCTGGAAGGCGTTCCGGGCACGGCAAAAACGCTGATGGTAAAAACGCTGGCGCTTATCATGTCCAGCCGGTTCCGCCGCATACAATTCACTTCCGACCTGATGCCGTCGGACGTGATCGGCACCAATGTATTCGACGCCAAGACCTCGTCGTTTATTCTCAAGAAAGGCCCGATATTCACCAATCTGGTACTAATTGATGAGGTCAACCGCGCGCCGGCAAAGACGCAGGCGGCTTTACTGGAAGTGATGGAAGAAAGACAGGTAACGATCGACGGCACGAGGTATGTGCTGGACGAACCTTTCATTGTGTTTGCTACGCAGAATCCGATCGAATACGAAGGAACGTACGCGCTGCCCGAAGCGCAGCTGGATCGATTCATGTTTAAGATCGTTATCGATTATCCGCAGGCAGAAGACGAAAATCAGATCCTGAGAAATTATCACAACGGGTTTGACATGCATCACCTGGAATCGGCGCATATTCAGAGCGCGGTGACTCCGGATGAAATTTTGTCGTGCCGCGCGGAGATAAAAGACATTAAAGTTGAGGAGGGCGTGATCAACTATATTACGCAGATCGTTCGCAGAACGCGCGATCACGGCCATATTCTTGTCGGCGCCAGTCCGCGCGCCAGCGTCGCGCTTTTGCTCGCGTCCAAAACCCGCGCCGCGATGAACGGTTCCGCCTACGTCACGCCGGACGATATCAAAGCCGTCGCCAAGCCGATCATGCGGCATCGGATCATACTTCAGCCTGAAACGGAGCTGGAAGGAATTCGCGCGGATGAGTTGATTGATGAAGTATTATATTCGGTTGTCGTGCCGAGGTAGGTTATTTATTTCCAAACAAGTTAAGAAAGGTGATTCTTCCTATCTTTGAGCGGGATCACTAACTTAAGCCCAGACCACTGTTCATCAATCGCGCAAACCTTCACATCCACCAAACCGATCTTCAGCGCCGCGCCGCGAATGATATCCTCAGTGATATCGGTCGGCATCTTCGCCGATTTTTTATACCAGGAAACCCAGATCATACCGTTTGGCGCCAATTCTTTCTTCAGAGCCGGTAACTCCGTCTTCAATCTTGCGGCCTCGGTAACAAAATAATGGATCAGGTCTTTTTTGTTTTTTGTTTCCTTCACAAATTCCACCGTCGGCGGGAAATCGGAAAAAAGATCACGATAATGTGCCGGCGCATCGATGAGCCGGATTTTAAAATGGTCTTTGATGCCCAGCTTTTTTGCCAGGGGCGTGCCGGAATAGCCGGAAGGATTATTACTCAACCCAACCCTTTCAAAGGCAATAATACGCCTTTTCGTTTGACGATATTCTTATAGTCCCACTGAATCGCTTGGGCTTTTTGGAGCCATCGCTTTAAATTTTTTTTATTTATTTCTTTGGACGAGGTATAAAATGCGGAAGCGTCTTTAAATTTGCCCGTACCGGGTTTTAATAATTCCTCATCAAAACTTGCTCCGCTCCAGAACATCAGGCGAATGCCGCTTTTCTGTTTACTATATCCGACAATGGGATTGCCGTCGATGAACCAAACCGGATGCGCATGCCAGACCTTGTTTTCCGCTTTAGGTAAATGTTTACCGATCTCTTCGTACAGCAAATCGCAGATCGACTTGTCTTCATGCGTTTGCCGCTTGTGGTAAGCTCCAATTTCTTTATTCATGTTACTCCTCTGCCGAAAGTTATTTTAAAACAAGCGTTGGTGAAATCCACTCGCGGTAATCACCAAAACACCAATCATGTCATTCTGGAAGAATCTTTTTGAACCATAGAACGCGCTTCTAAAGAAAGAAGATTCTTACAGAAAAACAACGGTGTTTTCTCAGCCGGAGGCTGATCCGCCTTTGGCGTGATTTGCCACTTTCTTTTCAAAAAGAAAGCGGATTCAAAGCAATTAGAGTTTGTAATAAACTATATGTAAGATTAACACACTCAGAAAACCATTCTTCTTTCTTTTGCTGGCACAAAAGAAAGAAGGAAAGAAAAGTGCCTGGGCTGTTGAAAAAACGCCTAAAATCTTCGCTTCAGCCCTAAACAAAACAAACTCGTGGCGCCTGATGCGCCACTCAGACAATGTTTTGTTTTTACGGGCTTCCGCTCCGATTTCTTAACGGCATTTTTTCAAAGGCCCGAAAATTCGCTTTATTTTTCCTATCGAAGACAATCACCAAAACACCAATCAGGTCATTCTGCAAGAATCTTTTTGAACCATAGAACGCGCTTCTAAAGAAAATAGATTCTTACAGAAAAACAACGGTGTTTTTAAATTTTGATCTCTTTATGGATTTCCGGCCGGGAATACCCATACACATTAGTATAAAACTTTACTTAGATACCGCTATCTCGCTCTTCCCCGCGACTCCCTTCACGATCAGCCAGACCGCAAGAACGAGCTCAAATACCAGCATCGGCATCCAGACGAACCAGTTCGCCGAAACGACTCTCGCCAACTGCATCGGAAGAAAACCTACCAACAGAACGGATGCCAGAATGCCAAGCCAGGCAAGCACTTGAGGAATCATCCGTCCGCGCAAAAACAGATACGAAAAAACCGTGCTTCCCACGGCGAAAAAGACCGCGCTGACGGTGGAACTGCCCACCGGCATCAGCAGATACGAACCGATCGCACTCACGCTCGCGGCGTCCGGGATTTTATCTCCGGCGGTCGCGAGCCAAAAAAGCGCCAGCGTTTTCGGCAGATTGGCCGCTCCGATCACGCCTTCACCCACACGGCAGGCCAAACCGAATATCGCCAGATCGTGTTCCTCGTCCCGCGTGATCGCGTACAACGACACGGCGAGTATCAGGGCGAAAAAACAGCAAAGCAGATCGAGGATGATCGCCCCGCCGAACTCAGACGTGTGCGCGGCAATATTCGCCAGCTTTGCGGCGGTTCCTTCGCCGGCGGTGGCCTGGCCATGGAGCATCATCTGGGAAATACCGGCCGCGATGTAGAATATAAACGTGAAGCCGGCGATCCTTGCGTAGGTCTTGCGGGTCATATTCTTTTCCTTCTGATTTGTTTAATGATCCTAACTAAACGGCGGCGGTGGGGTTTTGTTTCATGGCTTGCTCTAACACTCCAGTCTCCAAAACCCGCGTGGCGATAAAAACATTACCGCCAAAACTCAAGCATTCAAGGAGCGCCATGTACGAACGCACTAGCGATCGCGTGTAAACTGACTATCTAAGTACTCACGCTTCCGCTGGCGCGGAAGCGGATGTGAAAGCCTCATGTTAGCCGCGGTTCTATAGTTATGGTTACGGCGATTCTCCACCAATTCCGCCAATATTGACACCCGCCCAAATGAACTTTACCCATACAATAACTAGGCCGATAGATATCGCAGTTCCAAGTAGGATAGTCTTTCCAGCATCATGCTGACGTATTTCAGCCGATCGTATCTCGGTCATTGGAATTATTATGCTTGTTCCTTCACTAGTTAGTCCGCTGACGACTGATGAGTTATGGAGATTCTTTCCGCCAGCGGAGTCAAATACAATTTTTTTCTCATCGCGAGTTGTAATTTCTAATATCTCGTTCGGGTTAAGCGAGTTTTGTTCAACATGCAGTATTAAGATTGCAGGTATTGCCACTAGTTTTTGTTCTTTGTCATATCCGACCACAATGTCATCCAGTATCATTGATTGTCCACCCAAGTTATTGAATATGACTTTCTCCCCCGATAGTAGTGTAACAGCAGTAAATGAACCTGGAATTGTCGGCTGAAACTCATTTAGCTTATCACCAGTAAACGTCCTTCCTGTGTAGCATCCGATAACAGTTATGAGCAGCATAAAATATATTTGTTTCATCGCTATTCCTCCTTCTGTCGGATAGTGTCGTTGAAGAACTGAGAAGATAGACTTTAGCTTTAAATAGAGATCGCTCGTACGACTGTTTTACGCAATTGCGGTATTGACGGGATTCTGTATTTATTTCCGATATTGCACATATCAGATTTCAGTGCTGTTGAAAGTTTCTACGATAAGAAAGAACTACGATAAGCCGGGTTAAATGTACTCTGTGAAAAGGCGTTTGTCAATAACTTTGACCAAGTTTTTTTGTTCATGTGACACTGAAGTATTAAATTTGGTTGTCGAACCGAGGCAGGTTGAGATAAAAAAATATTAAAAAAATGATCGACTTTTATTGACAAACTCAGAGAGATTCATTAATTTAAAGTCCCCACAAAAGAAGTTACCCCCTAACTTCTTGGCTACGATAGAGCTCCGGAGTGTTTACACTCCGGAGTTTTTTATTTTAGGTAACAATTATTTAAAGGGATAGCGAACGGGGAATTTCGGGCAGCCTCAGCGGAAAGTCACTTCAGCAGATCCATCATTTCTGAAACATCATGGGTCGGAGCGCTGCAGGTAAAATTCCGACACACGTAAGCGGTGGCTTTGCCGTTTTTCATAGCCTGCGTTTTTGTAAACGGGGCGATCCCATCAAGGCCGGAAGACGATTTGGATGATCGAAATAAAATGACTTTGTTGGGTATGAAGCGCGACCGTAAGGCCGCAAGCATTTCCTTTGACAGCGCGTCATGCTCTTCGCCCGCGATGACGATCTCATACGAAGGGCCTGTTTGAAAATCATAGGCCATTAGAAATTGCGCGTACACCATCGGAACTTTGGATATGTTTTCCGAAAAACAGTTACCGATCGCTTCAGCCATTTCTGCAAACTCTTCCTTTCCCGTAATGCGGCTTAGCCGGATCAGGTTCAGCGCGGCGATGGAATTGCCGGACGGAATCGCTCCGTCGTAAATTTCTTTCGGGCGCGTAATGAGTTTTTCGGCGTCCGATCCGGTAAAGTAAAAGCCGCCGTTTTCTTTGTCCCAATAAAATTCCGTCATCGTTTTGTTCAGTTCCAGCGCGGACTCGAGATACTTCACATCGAAGGCCGTTTCGTACAGATCGAGTAAACCCCACACCATAAACGCATAATCATCGAGATGCGCGGGCAAACCGGCCGCTCCCTGGCGGTACCTTTTTAATAACCGTCCATTCGGATCGCGTAAAGTTGACAAGATGAAATCGGCCGCGCGCCGGGCGGCATCGGCGTATTCGGGTTTATCGAATACCTGCGCGCCTTTTGCAAGCGCCGCGATCATCAGCCCGTTCCAGTCGGTCAGAATTTTGTCGTCCTTCAGTGGGTGAATGCGTTTTTCTCGAACGTCAAAAAGTTTTTTCCGGATGGATTCTATTTTAGCTTTGAATTCATCTTCGCTAAAATTTGCTTCATGCGCCAATACATCGGTATCTTTGTTGAGGAAAGGGATATTGGTTCCTTTAAATTCACGCGTCGCTTCTTCGTAGTAATTGCCTTCCGCAGTCACATTAAATGTTTTGCAGAACAATTCCGCATCCGATGAGCCCAGGATAGTTTCCAGTTCCGCTTTTGTCCAGAGATAGAATTTTCCTTCTTCCCCTTCGCTGTCGGCATCTTCGGCGGAATAAAATCCTCCCGCGGGATCGGTCATATCGCGCAGAACATATTCAAATATTTCTTCGACGGTTTTCTTATACAAAGGATTTTGCGTTACCTGATATGCGTCGGTATAAGCCATGGCGATCAGGGCCTGATCGTAAAGCATTTTTTCGAAATGAGGAAGAAACCATTTGGCATCGGTTGAGTAGCGGTGAAATCCAAAACCGATCTGATCATACATTCCGCCGTTACGCATCGCCTTTAATGTTCTTTCCGCCATCCTAAGCGCGTCGGCGTTCTCTGTGCGTTTATAATAACGCAGAAGAAAAGAAAGATTATGCGCGGTAGGAAATTTCGGCGAACTGCCAAAGCCCGCGTACTGAGTATCGAATTGACTTCGGAACATTGCAAATGCCGAATCAAAAATAGACGGGCTCAGCGCGACAGGGTTACTGCTTGCGGCTCGATTTTGAATGGCCGCGGTGATGTCGTTGGCGGACTTTAGGACTTCGTCCTTGCGATTTGCCCATGCGTCGGCGATAGCCGGAACGAGTTCCATCATCCCGGGGCGTCCGCCCAGGCTATGTTTGGGAAAGTAGGTTCCTGTAAAAAACGGTTTTTTATCCCAGGTCATGATCACGGTCATAGGCCAGCCGCCGTGTCCGGTCATCGCCTGCGTTACCGCCATATAAATGTTGTCGATATCCGGGCGTTCCTCGCGGTCCACTTTGATGCAGACAAAAGTTTCGTTCATCATCGCGGCTACCGTCGAATCTTCGAAAGATTCATGTTCCATCACATGGCACCAATGGCAAGTGGCATAGCCGATGGATAAAAAAATAGGTTTATTTTCCGACCGTGCTTTTTCAAATGCTTCTTCGCCCCAAGGATACCAATCTACCGGATTCCGCGCATGCTGGAGCAGATACGGGCTTTTCTCGAAGACCAGGCGGTTGAATTCCGGCCCGCCGTCGGGCGGCAGTTGTTTTATTAATTCCGCAGAAGGAAAATTCATTGGCTGATCCTTATTTTGTTTGCATGCAGGCAGATTGAAAAACAAGATGAAGGCTGCTGTATAAAGAAAGAAGAAAAAGCGTATTCTACGTTTATTTGAGTTGGTAACATTCCGGAAAGTCATTCTGTAAGAATCCTTTTAATTACGAAGACTCTACTTTCTTCAAAAAAGATTCCTACAGAATGACAGCTCACCAACGTTTCACATTGTTTTATTTTTCGTGATATCCTGGCATATCATTCTGTAAGAATCCTTTCTAATTACGAAGATCTAACCTTCATACAGCGAGAAAATTCCATTTAGGGTTTTTCGCAGATATCAACGCCTCTTTCTTCGCTCTGGTCATATTCTTGATCTCCTTTTCCCAGGCTATGGCTTGCTTAATATCTGAAAAATGTTCATAGTAGACCAGTTTGTAACAATAGTATCTTCCTGCAAATGTTTTCTTTTTTCCTCGGTTTTCATAATGCTGCTGTAATCGAACTTTGAGATCGTTGGTTACGCCGACATAGAGAACGGTTTTTCCCGGATTGGTCGTAATGTATACGTAGTAATTTCCTTTCACGTCGTAGCCTTTACTTAATTCAAAAAAAGATTCCTACAGAATGGTAATGCACCAACGTTTATATTTTTTTTCTTGAGCATGGTCCCGGTGTGTCATTCCGCAAGAATCTTTTTGATTACGAAGGCTTTACTTTCTTCAAAAAAGATTCCTACAGAATGACAATTCACCAAGGGATTCACGATCGAGCCTGTCTCGGCATGTCATTCTGAAAGAATCTTTTTGATTATGAAGGCTTTACTTTCCTCAAACAAGATTCCTACAGAATGACATCGCTCCAGTGTCTCACATTCTGGTTTTTTCGACATTAGTCCCAGGAATGTCATTCTAAAAGAATCTTTTTAATTACGAAGACTTTACTTTCTTTAAAAAAGATTCCTACAGAATGACATGCTGCTATTTTAAATACCGCGCAAACCAGTTGTGAACTTCTTTGTACCAATAAATCGAGTTCTGCGGCTGGAGTATCCAGTGGTTCTCATTAGGGAAATAAACTAAACGGGATTCAACGCCTTTTCCCTTAAGCACGCCGTATAATTCCAGTCCCTGCGTCACGACCACACGGTAATCTTTTTCGCCATGCAGGATAAGCATCGGCGTATTAAAATGATTTGAGAAAAATGCGGGGCTGTATTTATTGATCTGTTCATAACGCCCTTCCCACGGCGCCCCGTCGTAATTTTTCACGCGTTCATACGTCATGTCGGACGCAAACTGGCCCATTAAATTATATACCCCTGCGTGGCTGATCAAACATTTGAAACGATCCGTGTGGCCTGCGATCCAGTTAACAAGATATCCTCCGTAAGAACCTCCGGCGGCGGCCATGCGCGCGCTGTCAATAAAGGAATAGTTGGCAAGAAGATAATCCGTTGCTTTCATGATGTCGGTGAAGGGTTTATCGCCATGCGCGCCGACGATCGATTTTCCAAAAGCATTTCCAAAACTTGTCGAACCGTGAAAATTAACCATCGCAACCACGTAACCCGGCGCGGCGAACATCTGCCCATTCCATCGGTAATGAAAATCATCATTAAACGTACCTGCAGGGCCGCCGTGAATCATATGTACCAAAGGATATTTTTTATTGGGATCAAAATTGGGCGGATAGAGGAGATACATCTGAACGGGGTCGCCATCGGCGCCGGTGAACGTCAGATTCTCGACTTTTCCGAAAGCAATAGAATCGGTGATCGGCTTATTGAAAAAACTGAGCTGGGATATTTTCTTGGTTTTTAGGTCAAAATCGAAAATTTCCGCAGGCTGCGACATATTCGTTTTGATGAACACAAGCCGGTTGCCGGAAACATTTAGCGCATTAACAACACTTTCGGTAAATAGCCTTTGAGTTTTATTTGACGCCAAATCGAGCATAAATGCCGACGTGCGCGCTTGGTCGCTCGCGAGCATAAACATGGTCTTGCCCGGATTCGATTCGTTGTAGTTATAATAGGAAAGGGACGTGTCGGTCAGAACTTTTTGTTCCTTAGTCGCGAGGTCGTATCGCACCAGGCGTTCGTTTTCTGCGGAATAATCCGGATCGGTTTGCCGCGTGTAATAGATATATTTTCCGTCTTTAGAGAAGAAGGGATCGTTATCACCTTCTTCATTATCTTTGGTCAGATTAACCCACTCGTCATTGGAGGAAAGCGGCGCGAGGTACACATCCTGATTCATTTTGGTATAAGGAGGAAGGGTTGTGTTGGCCGTCAGAACCATCCACTTGCCGTCGGGAGATAAATCATAATTTGCGTCAAGCCCGCCGAGGCTGATTGCGAGAATACGTTTCGATCCTTTGGTCAAATCGACGCGTTCTTTAGTGTCCATAGTATAAGCGTAAATATGAATCACATAGCCGTCGGTCAGCCAATTATCCCAGTAACGGTAAAATCGGTTTTCCGTGACCTTCGCAGTCATCTTATTGTCTTTTTTTTCCTTGAGCGCTTTTTTCATTCCCTCAAAGTCATTCTCATACTCCGGTATAATTGAAGACGAAAACGCGATGCGCTTTCCGTCAGCGAAGTACTTCGGATTCGAAATGCCCATAGGCATTTCCGTAATCAATGCGGCCTCGCCGCCGTCAATGTCGATTTGATACAACTGCGCATAGTCGCCTTCACGTTTTGAAATAAATGCGATCGTGCGGCTGTTGGGATGCCAGGCCGGGGAATTATCGGAACCGACATTTGTGGTCAATCGTTTTAGTTTGTTACTGCTCAGATCGATCAGCCAGAGATCGGAATTCCCTTTGTTATCCTTAACGCTATATTCCGAGACAACAAAACAGCCGAATTTACCGTCGGGGGAAACGGTGAGCGATGACACGCGTTTCATATTCCACAGGTCTTCAGCGGTGAGCGTGCGTTTGTTTTGCGCCGTCAGATTGCCGGCGGTTGTCAAGGCCAAGAAAACAATAAATAAATGTTTTAGGTGTGTGAACATGTCAGGTCTCCGTGTTTTAGATTTGATTTTATATTACAACGACAAAAACAACATATCCAATCTCATGTATATAATCAACAATTGATATTGAATCTCCTTGCCGAAATAGGTAACTTGGCGCAGTAAAAAAATATTACTCAGAAAAAACGAAAACGAATGAAGCTACCAAAAATAGAAATCTACAGAAAAATTTTAGATAACGGGTTAACGCTGCTTCTCAATGAAAATCATAAATTGCCTATTTGCACGGTTATGATCTGGCTGCGCGTGGGCGGCAGGAACGAAAGCCCGGGTATTACGGGCATGTCACACTATCTTGAGCATTGTTATTCCATGGGAACGCAACGGTTCGGGCCGCGTGAAAACAGTTGGCTTATTCAGCGCATTGGCGGAACTAAAAACGCATTTACGTCGCATGATTTTACTGCCTATTATTCCAATATTCCTTCCGCACATTTTGAAACGGTAATGGATATGGAGGCGGACCGCTTCACGCATCTTGCGCTTCCGGAAGAGCATGTTCTGTCTGAAAAAGAAGTTATCAAAGAAGAAAAACGTCTGCGGTATGAAGACTCTCCGTTTGGCAAGATGTACGAAACGATGTGCGGACTTGCTTACGAACGCCACCCGTATAAGAACACCGTGATCGGCAGTTGGGACGATCTGAATGTGATGACACGCCAGGATATGATGGCGTATTATAAGAAATGGTACGTTCCTGAAAATACCGTGATCGTACTATCCGGCGACGTTGCGCGTGATCGCGCGGTGCAAGCGGCGGAATCGTATTTCGGCGCAATTCCCAAAGGAAGTCTGGACGATTTAAAAACGGCTGATGAACCGGCGCAGCAATCGGAACGCAGAAAAAGAATACAAATGGAAGCAGAACATGCTTCGCTTCTGATTGCCTATCAGGCCGTCGCGATGGATGACGACGATTATATTCCTCTGGTTTTTTTGAGCCATATATTGTCCGCAGGGCATAGTTCAAGGCTTTATCAGGCGCTGGTGTATGAACAGCAGATCGCCACGTTTGCGTCGGCAGCATGCGAAGGTTCAAAAGACCCCGGGCTTTTTCAGATCATGGCGCAAGTTCAATCCGATCACACGATCGAGGAAGTGGAAGCGGCTTTGATGCAGGAAATTGAAAATGTTCAAAAAGAACCTGTTTCAGACCGTGAATACGAACGAATTAAAAACATGGTGGAATCGGGGTTTATCCATGCGCTGGAGACCAACGATAACCGGGCGGAAATGATCGGCCGGTATGAAATCGTTTCAAGAAAATACGGTTCGGAATACGTGAATATTTCGTTAGATCTGATTGAAAAAACAACGAAAGAGGATATTCAGCGGGTTGCAAAAAAGTATCTTATACCTGCGCATAAGAACATCGTCATACTGGATCCGATTAAAAGAAATTGATTTTACTATAGTTTGTCATGGTTCGACAAGCTTGTCCTGAGCCCCGCCGAAGGGCTCACCATGACGTATGTGAGTAAAGCGGATAAGCACTATATTTAATCCATTCATAGAAAGAGAGTTATAGGAAGATGGAACATCAGCAATATACCATAGGGGAAGAAATTGCAAACAGCATAACTCACGGAATCGGAGCGGCTTTGAGTATAGCCGGATTGGTTATTCTCGTGGTCATGGCGGCGCTGCACGGCGATGCGTGGCATATTGTCAGTTGTTCGATTTACGGCGCTTCCATGATCATGCTGTATACGGCATCCACGTTGTACCATACTTTTCAAAGCCCGAAAGTCAAACATGCCATGCGAATTCTGGATCATTCGTCGATCTATTTATTAATTGCCGGTACCTACACGCCATTTACGCTGATCAGTTTACGCGGGCCGTGGGGATGGTCGTTATTCGGCGTGATCTGGGGCCTTGCATTAACCGGCATTATATTTAAACTGTACTTTACCGGGCGATTTAATAAAGCGTCTACCATCATTTACGTTTTAATGGGATGGATTGCCGTCATTGCAATTAAACCAATGATAGACATAATTCCAATCGGAGGACTGGCGTTACTCTTCGGCGGCGGATTGTCCTATACGCTCGGTGTCATTTTTTACGTTTGGAAAAAATTACCCTACCATCATGCGGTATGGCATCTTTTTGTATTGGGAGGAACGATTTTGCATTTTTTCGCGATTCTCTTTTTCGTATTACCAAGTTGACAAAGGGCGCCGAATGATAAGTGAATTACAAAGCCGATTCGAAATGTTTGAATCGAAACGGATGTTTTTTTTGGATCGGATGAACAAGATGACTGCGGAACAACTTTCATTCAAGCCTCATGCAGACCACTGGAACATGCTGGATATAGTTCAGCATTTAATGTTATCCGAGCGCGCTTTTTTGCTGCAGGTAACTGAAAAAACGTTTAAACCGCGCAAACCAAGGTTTCATCCGCTTATCGGTTCGTTTATACTATGGTTGATTTTCAAAGTCGGCATTCACGTCAAAGTTCCTGTCAAATCGGCTCTTCCGAAAGATTCGATGAGTTTGCATGATTCCACGGCGCTGTGGCAGGAAAAACGGACAGGGTTGAAAGAATTTTTTGAAACCTTAGATCGAACTTCGGCTCGCCAAAAATTATTTTTTCATCCGATTAGGGGAGGAATAAGTTCCATTACGCTGGTCGAATTTCTCACCGTTCACTTTGATCATCACATGAAACAGGTGAAACGTATTCAGCGTTCACCGCATTATCCGAAGTAAAAACCACACACTTATGTGCCTCATCCTTCTAGCATACCGTGCTCATCCGGAATACCCGGTGATCATTGCCGCCAATCGCGATGAATTTTATGAACGACGAACAGCGCATGCGGCATATTGGGATGACAATCCTGAAATATTGGCCGGTAAAGATCTGCAGGGCGGGGGCACCTGGCTTGGCGTTTCAAAAAGTGGGCGGATCGCGATGATAACGAACTACCGTGAACCCGGCTCATTCAATCAAGACGCGCCTACGCGCGGAAAGCTGGTCAGCGATTTTTTATCCGGCAAAAAAAATGCGATGAATTACCTTCAACAAGTAAAACACGGCGCGCGATCGTACAATGGATTCAACCTGATCTTGGGAGATGATTCCGGATTTTATTATTTTTCCAATCGATCGGACAAAATAAATCAATTACCGTGCGGAGTATTTGGACTAAGCAATCATCTTTTGGACACGCCGTGGCCAAAAGTAGAAAAAAGTAAAAATAAATTAATGAAATCGCTCGAACAAACGCAGGTTAATGAAAACGAATTGTTTGCTATTTTATCTGACGTTACCCCGGCGAATGATGCGCAGCTTCCGGATACGGGCGTAGGAGTTGAATTGGAGAAAATGTTATCGCCGGTATTTATCAAAAGCCCGAAGTACGGCACGAGGTGTTCGACGATTATCCTGATTGACAAAAAGTTAAAAGTGAGTTTTGTTGAACGAACGTACGCGCCCGAGGACGGCCGGTGGACAGAACTTAGATATGAGCTGAATTGGCGTGCAACTATAGTTTCTTAAGCAGCTCGCGCGAAAGAAATTTGAATCTTGGCGCTTCAAGATATTGATCGTTGTCCACAACCTTATTCAACTCGTTCTTAGCCAACTCGTTCTTTCCAAGATGCGCATAACAAAACGCTAAATAATAGCGAGCCTGCGGTTCCCGCCACTTTTGATCGCCGTCATCCGTCTGGGTTCGAAGCGCTTCAAGGAAATAATCTTTTGCGCTCGGATAGTTAGAATGCGCCATTTCTGCGCGGCCAAGATAAAAATTGATTTGCGATAAAAATTTGACGTTTCCGTTGCGCGCTTCCGGTTTTAACTTCAACATCATGCCTCGGCCTTCCTCGGTTTTTCCGAACAAAATCAAATGCCGTGCACGAATCACTTCTATTTCGAATTCAGACAATCCGTATTGCAGGCGATTCTTGCTGGCCTGGGCGGTCGATTTACCTGAGTACTCATGATTCTTAGCAAGGTCATAAAGGCCCATGGCGGAGGCGCGGTTACCGGAGAGCTCCATCACTTCCCCGGATTGATAATATGCGGCGCCGACAATCCAGGCGTCAATGCTTTTGAATAATTTTCTATTTTTGCCGATCTCAGATGCTTCCGTCAAATACGGCAATGCCGTTTTATAATCATTTTTTAATTTGTTAATACGTCCCAGAAAATAGTCCGCGAACATTTTTGACGACATAAAAGATGCGTTCACCGCCTCTCTGGCTTTATAAAATGAAAGTTCCGCTTTTCCAAAATCTTCCATGGAATAATAGATGAGGCCTAACTGATTATACAAAAACGGGTTTCGGTTAAATCGTAAGGATAATTCCTGATGAAACCGAAGCGACTTTTCATAATTTCCTTCTTCGTAATAGACGTTCGCCAGGAAAAACTTAGCTTCCAGTTTGGCCAGCTTTCCTTTTTCAAAAGCCGTCTCAAGCTGGCGAATTCCCTGAGCCCTGTCACCCCCCAATCCGAATAATCCGGCTACGGCATCGATCCATCGCGGCATGGCGGCCGCATAATAATTATAAACGCCCGTGGTAAGATACGCATCGAAAATGTCCGGATTCCGGCGGATAATATCCTCATGCAGGCTTTTTGATTTTTTCGCATAATAGAATGCCTTGAAAAAATTACCAACCATTGCGTGATACCGTGCGATATTTCCATAGGAGGTGCCTCTGTAGAATTGTCCATCAACCTGATCAGTTCTTTCATACTCCTCGGCAACGGCGATGGCGTGGTCGTTCAGCTCCATAAATTGTTCTTCACTTGCGGTAGAGTCGTATCCTGAAATGATTTGATAAAAATGAGAGGACGATTTGAAATAATATCCTTGGGGGTGCTTCGGATTCATTTGTATGACCGAGTCAAAAAGCGCGTCGGCATGCGCAAAATCAAGGTTGTAAACCTTTTCCATACCCTGAAGCAATAAAGACGCGGCCGAATCCTGATTTTGCGATTGTGCAATAACGCGCGAATTCAGCATCAATAAAACAAAGTATATAAGACTGATTAAGTATTTCATGTATTAATTAAATTAAAACTGTCCGGCGATACCAAAGTGAATTTTACCGTTTCCAAAAGAATCTTTTTTTCCTAAACCGAAATCCAAAGCGAAAAGCCCTAATTGCGTTTCAAATCGAATACCAAACCCGTATCCGATCGGCCATCCGTCTTCCTTGATGATCCTATTTTGATCAACAGGGGATGAAGCGTTGCGATAATAATATCCGAGATCAACAAAAGTAAATATACGTGATCTCGGCGACGTCAGCCAGCGCAGTTCAAAATTATTCCACCCGACACGGGTGCCGTTGAAAAAATCTTCCGTGTAGCCCCGAAGGGTTTTGAGTCCGCCGAAGCGTAACTGCTCACTGTATGGCACGAGCGTTTGCGGCGATTTATATACTGCGCCGTGCAGAGCATTATAAAACACCAACTGTCTCGTGACGGAAATGATCGTTTCAAAATCTAAAGTAACTTTCTGGGTAGAGAGCGTGCGGCTGTTTTTTTCAACGATCACGGGAAGTCCGTTAACTATCAGTGTATCGGAAGCGCTATTGTTTGCAGTCAGTCGGTCTTCATTTTTTCTTCCGTATTCGATCTGCGCTTTGTAGAATGTGCCTTTCCTTGGGTTGTAAGGAGTATCACGGGTATCATAAGATAATCCGATATAGGCCGATGCAAATTGCGCCGTGGGAATATTATACAAAAAAGAAGTTACGGGATCGGCTGCGTCCACATATTTTAATTTAAGCCCGAACAGGCCGGCGCCGAACGTACCCAGCCAGACACTCCCGTCCAGAGTCATTTGTTGTTCCACATACGTTGTATCTTGAACCAACTGCTGAAATGATCCGCTTAGGTTTAAGGGAAAGTTAAATATCCACGGCTCGGTATATGCAATCAGGAATTCCTGGGAATACCTGTTCTTTTTCTGCCAACGCACGTCGAGACGCCTCGCGGTTCCATAAAGATTTAGAAAAGACAAATTGGCAATGCCGGTAAAATATCCTTTGGATGCGGTGGTTTTCGGAACATACCCAGCAACGCCGTCAATAATATTTGACGGGCCCTCGTTTATACTAATTTGCTGACGGTAACTGCTGTCGCTGTTTGCCGCAAGTTCACCGGCCCGCGCTTCGGTAATAAAAGGGAATCGGCGTATTCGCGCAAGGCCGGCTTCAATGTCGGTTCTGCGAAATAAGCGGGGTAGAGTGAGCCTCATTTCTCTTAGCAAAACATTACTTCTTGTTTGTTGCTGACCGCTCATTTCTAATTGAGTCAACATTGTTTTTTGATTTTCCGACACATGGAGACTAATGGCAAGTTTGGGCTGACCTTTTTCTTCATACAATTTTAGTTCAGCAACCGTGACCTTCGCAAACGGATATCCGGAGTCTTCATACAAACGAAGGATTTCCTCGATATCCATCTCAAGAGTTTTTGGATCGAAAGATTTATTCACATTCGAGTTCATCACGTTGAGCAGATCGGAAACGGTTAAAGAGGGGTTTCCTTTAAATTCGATATTTCCAATGGAAATTACTTTATTTTCTGTAACCAAGATTTGGATGCTAACTTCTGAAGAATCATCGGAAAAAATATAATGAACGGAATCAATTTGGATCAAATACAAATTTTTCAGGCTATACAGGCGGAGGATCTGTCGTAAGTCGCGGTCAAGCGCAGCTCGATCAAAAAAATTGTTTTTACGTGATCGGAGGTTTTCGAGAATATAACTCTCTGAAACCTGCGCGGCGCCCTCAACGCTGATCCTCTTGATTGTTGCCGGGGATTCAATTGAGTTTGACTCTGTTTGGCTGAATGCCGGCGTTGAAAAGATAAGAAAGGCGACGCAGGTAATTATAAATAATGCGGGTTTCATATCATGTTATCTTGTTGATATTCCGATATAATGCATCATACCGCAGCGGTACAGAGAACAAGTTTATGGAATTCCACACAAGCACTTATTCTATGATTCTCTGTGTCTCCGTGGTGAACGATTAATCCTGTCTAAGAATAACAATCTTGCCGCGCGTTAAGTCTACTAATTGGGAGCAAAACCGTTCAGTTTCGCCGGCTCGAATGGAGATCATCATTTCAGTTTGTATATCGTACTTGGTCTCAGTTATTTTCGCTTCGAACAAGTCAATCTGGCGCATGACCACGCTCGTTTCGTCATATGGAAACTGAACGCGGACGTTTTTATAAATTATTCGTTTGATAATATCGCAGTAAGTAATTACGTCAACGGCGCAGTCGGAATACGCGCGGGCAAGGCCGCCGGTGCCTAATTTTGTTCCTCCGTAATAACGTGTCGCCACAATAATGAGATTAGTCAACTTCCGGCCTGTGATGACTTGATAGATCGGCTTTCCGGCGGTGCCGGATGGTTCCCCGTCGTCGTGGTAACGAAAGGATAAATTAGATTCAATTCCGGCCCGATAGGCATAACAATGGTGAGTTGCATCAAAATATTTTTTTTGAATAGAGGCAAGAAATTGTTCCGCATGTTCACGGGATTCGATCGGGCAGGCGCTTCCGATAAAAGTGGAGCCTTTTACTTTGATTTCAGATTTTTTTTCATCTTTGATCGTATAAAATTCATCCGTAATCATGGGTATGGTTTTTGTGGAAAGAAAATCAAACGGCGTTCAAAGATACGGTATATTGCCTTCTTGGACTGGGAAATTATTCCATAAATATTTTGTTTTTATGAATGACGCCGATCGCTTTGCCGCGCATTTCGTAATTATGGTATGGCGTATTGACGGATTTGGAACAGGTTTGCGAGACGTCGTATTTCCATACTTTTTCTAAATCGAGAATGGTGAATGTTGCGGAAGCGCCTGCCGTAAATTCCGGTAGCGGCAGGTTAAGTAATTTCCTCGGCGCAATAGCAAGTTTATCTATCGCAGAATCGAGAGAAATAACTTTTTTGTGTACCAGATCGGAGAGCGTGATACCCACGCACGTTTCTAATCCGGTAATGCCAAAAGCCGCATGGTCAAATTCGCATTCTTTATCCTCAACGGTATGCGGTGCGTGATCCGTTGCAATAATATCGATCGTTCCGTCCTGCAAACCCTTTTTGATCTCGTCCACATCTTTTTGCTCACGCAGCGGCGGATTCATTTTTGCAAACGTATTATAGTTTTCCACGGCCAGATCGGTGAGCGTGAAATGGTGCGGACAGACTTCACACGTGACTTTGATCCCGCGTTTTTTTGCTTCGCGCACGAGCCGAACCGTTCCGCCGGATGAAATGTGCGCGATATGAACGCGGGAGTCCGTATATTCGGCTAACAAAATATCCCTCGCAACAATAGTTTCTTCCGCTATACTCGGGATGCCGCGTATGCCCAGTCGCGTGGATGTAAAGCCTTCGTGCATGGATCCGCGATTGGATAATTGTTTATCCTCTGCATGTTCAATTACCGGAATGTCGAACATTTTTACATATTCGAGAGCGCGGCGCATGATTTCTGCGTTGTAGACCGGATCGCCGTCGTCAGAAATACCCACCGCGCCCGCCTCGACAAGATTACCTATTTCCGCCAATTCCTTTCCCTCGCGATTTTTACTGACACAGCCCACGGGATATACGTCCACGAGGTGTTTTTCAGCGCGCGATTTTACAAAAAGCACGGTATCGGGAGAATCTATCGGAGGCGTAGTGTTCGGCATACAAGCGATTGCGGTAAAACCGCCCGCCATTGCGGCATTACATCCGGTCCAAACCGTTTCTTTATCCTCGCGGCCGGGTTCGCGCAGGTGCACGTGCATATCGATAAAACCGTGCGTAACTATTTTACCTGAAAGATCTATAGTGTCGGCGCCGGACTGACTGATTTTACCGATCTTTTCTATTTTCCCGTTCTTAATAAGAATGTCCGTAACTTCATCGCGGCGATTCAAAACGTCGATCAACCGCACATTTTTCAACAGAAGCTGCTGGGGTAGGGGTTTTGCTGATACTTCTCGTGCCATCAATGTCCTGCTCGGATTAAAGTGAAATTAGTGAGTAACTACAAAAGTTGTTATGATACCGGCTATGGTCGCGAACATGAGCGCCATCATGACTTTCTTCATCCGGTCTTGCGGCTTAAGCGCGATACCGCGAACGTCGCTTAATTCCGTATCTCGAAATGCATCGCCCATACGCAGTGAAACAATCCCATCTATATTGGAATAAAATGTTCCGTCATACGTCTCGCCGTTATACAAGACAAGCGTAACCGCGTCGCCCGGCTTGATGGTCTGGATAATCTGTTCCAATTCCGCATACCGGTTTTTTCTTTCGGATTCATCCAGTTCCTTTTTTTCGCTTAAATAATAATTACTGGCGCAGCCCGCGGTTAGCATTAAAAGAAAAGCAAGAAGAAGATATTTATACATGGCAAACCTATCGCATGAATTTTTGTAAATCTAATGTTTCAGAAAACCAATTTCAATCACTCAGTTTTATTTCTCATCGAATCGGCGACCATTACAAAAAAATCTTTCATAACCGGGATCAGTTCCTTGTCGCCTATGCAATCGTCCATTGCCCTCTGCATGCACGACAGCCACTGATCTCGTTCGGCCGTTCCGATCGAAAACGGCGCGTGTTTGGCGCGCAACATAGGATGCCCGTATTTTTCTACGTACAAGGGCGGCCCGCCGAATCGTCCGATTAAGAACTTAAACAGCTTTTCGCGCGACGCGTCAAGGTTTTTATGCATGGCGCGTATACCTGCCGCATTCGGGTCAGAATCCATTATATCATAAAACCGGTTTACCAGATTTTGAATGGCGTCTTCACCGAGTTTATGATAGAGCGCGCCGATTTGGTTTAATGCTATTTCGTTCATGCGCCTTATTTCATCGGATGACCAAGAAGAGAAACGTTAGTTATACTGAAAGGGATCTCGAGCTTTTGTACATCTTCATACATTTCGATCTTAACGGAACCTTTCGGAGGAAACTGGCCGTCGATATATAAACCAATCGTGCAGCCGTCACCGAAATCGGAACTGGAATATTTTTGGGTGTTGAGTACTTTGCCTGTGGCATCGAGAATTTGAATATCTTTGATCATAGTATAGGAAACGGCAAATTTCAGGCTGATTTCCTGAGACGATTCATTTTGCGTGATAGTTTCGATCGTGACATCAAACGAAGTGCCTCGCGAGCCTTCTTTCAATTCTTTTATTCCCGTGTCAACCCATTTGGCGCCCGATGCCGAACTGGCATAAACAAATCCTGACAGTTCTTTAATTCCTTTGACCGTTTGATCCGGAACCAACAGCGTCACGTCCCATAATATATGAGAAGCGCTTTGGGATACTTGCAAATACGTTGTTTCTCGGCTCCATTCGTCCGTTGGTAGAAGGTCGTCTCCGTTATCAGCTATGGCTCTGGTAACAACTGCCCTTTCTGCCGCTAATAAAGCGCCCGGTAATTCTCCCAAAAGAGACAAACGGTAACTTTGATCGTTCCCGAATAAATTATAATCCGGATCGGATAAATTGGATAAGGTGGTACGGACGATTTTCACGTTATTGAAATTCCCGCCTTGGTAGTTTTCAACTTTTTTTGCGGGTTGTGCCGATTCATCCACAAGACCCAGCGTCGTGATCATCGCATCGTATGCAGCCTGCGCTGCGGCCATCTCTGTGGCATAGTCAAAAAAGGCTTTAAATTTGCCCTTAGAAGAAGCGCGCACAGGTCCTTTTTCACCGAAAAGTTGTTCGTTCATTTCAAATCCCGACGGCGGGCCTTTCTGGAGATCCGATCCTGCAAGGGCTTGCGCGCGCCACCATTCCTCATTCGCCATAAGCTTATCAAGGGCATCCAGAAGTTTCTGTCCGTTAAACGAAACCCGCAACAGGCCGCTTTTATCCATTTTGAAATTATTTACTTTTTCTATTTTTCCCGGCAATTGAAAACTAATATCCGTCGTCATGGTTCCCAAGAAAGCGCCCATCATCGGCTTCATCTGAGCAAACTGTGATTTTTGTTCCGTAACAAATTTGTCTACCTCCTCGCTCGAGAGGTTCGTTTTTGTTGATGCCTTTTTTTCCGATTTGCTTTCACTATTCATCTCAAGTATCAGGTTATTTTGCGCGTCCTTGTAGAAATTAATAGAATCCAACATGCTGATATTTTTGAAACGAACTTTTGTAATATCAGTGAAATAGGCCGTTCCTTTAAAGAAATTTTTTCCGTCGTCAGTTTTTTTGTATTCAATATCTTTCCAAGTATCAATACCCGCGGAATTTTTCAGCACATCCTTTGCCAGCGAGGCGCCGGCGTTACCTTGATTCGTTTCCATCATAGGCGTAGCCTTGACCTCAACAAGCACTTTTCCCGATCCGTCGGGATTTACAGTATAATCCAATTTGGTTTCGTAACAGCCGAGATACCATAAGCTCATAACGGCGACGATCAAAGCGGCAATCCAATTTGTTTTCATAAGGTCTCCTCGATTAGGTGTTTCATTTTAACAAAGGTTAATTATTGATCATTTTGAGTCAGAGCAGAATATGCTATTCCGTAAGAAACTTTTTTGTTCTAAGAAAAACTTTCATACTGCGAGGAAATCCCATTTCGTATCATTAGTAGTTCCCTTTCAGGGCTGAGTTTCCTCTTTAATTCAAAAAATATTCTTACAGAATATCATTAAAAAATTACTTTAGAGCATTTGAAAGAAAATCGTTTTCAGATACAGCGTTTCCGGAATTTGCAGAATGTGCGGATGATCCGGTGGTTGGTACGAAGTATGAACCACACGCAGACGTACTCCCAAATCCGCTGAAGCATAACGGCCCGCTTCCCGCATCAGGTCCGTGGACATGTGATAGGCGCAGGACGATAAGACGATATGCCCGCCGGTATTGAGTAATTTAAGAGAATTAAGCAATAATTTCCAATAGGCCCACTTAAGTTTTTCCATTCCTTCTTTGCGCTTAGCGATGGCCGGCGGATCGATAACGATCAGATCGTATTTTTGTACTTTGCCCGCCTCTGTTTTTTGTAATTCGGTTTGCTCGTCTAAAAATTCGAAAACGTCGCACGTAAGGAATTCACATTTTTTTTCAACGCCGTTTAATTGTACGTTTTCTTTGGCAAAACCCACAACATCGGGATCAAGATCAATTGCCGTCACAATAGCGCCTGCTTTGGCAAGCGCGACCGTAAAAGCGCCGGTATATGAAAACAGATCGAGAGCCTTTTGATTGGGCTTTATCAACGAGCGTACGAAATCGCGATTATCACGCTGATCAAGATAAAAACCGGTTTTGTGCCCTTTGATCGCATCCACAAGAAATTTCATGTCATTTTCAAAAATCTCGATAGATGCCGGAACTTCGCCGTACACTGTACCCGCACATTTGTCTAACCCTTCTTCCGCGCGCGATTCCATATCGCTGCGCTCGTAAATTCCTTTAGGCTTTACGAGTTCAACCAGTATTTCAACGATCTCCTTTTTAAATTTTTCCATCCCGAGCGAGCGTATCTGCATCACGAGATAATCGCCAAATTGATCCACCATTAAACCGGGCAGCATATCGGCTTCGGCGTGAATGAGCCGCCTTGCATCCGAGTTGATTTTTTGGTTGTCCCGAAATTGAACGGCTTTCTTAATGCGATGTAAAAAAAAGCTTTTATCTACGGCAATGTTTTGTTTAGATAGAATTCGAACCAGAATATGCGATTGGGAATTGTACGTGCCGATAGCAAGAAATTTATTCTCCGAATCGTAAACTTCCACGATGGACCCGTTCTCGATAGTATCCCGATCCTTGAACTGTGTGGACACATCGTCACGAAAAATCCAGAGGTAATTGTTACGGATCTTTTTATCTTTTTTTTCTTTGAGCCTAACCTTGTTCAATCAGCCTAACTCTCTTTCTCCAGTTTATTTTTTAATTCACTCAGCGCATTCAGCGCTTCGAGCGGCGTCAGCGCATCCACGTCAATTTGCGCCAATGCTTCTTTGATTTTTTGCCCTAGCGTATCTTCAAATAAGGTGATTTGCATGGGCGAATCGGCGCCTTTTGTAAGTTCGTTTTTATCTTTATGTGCGGAAATATTGTGTGACTCCAGATTTTTCATGACTTCTTTGGCGCGCTGGATCACGTCCTTTGGCAGTCCGGCTAATTGCGCGACTTCGATGCCGAAACTGTGATCGCATCCGCCCGGAGCGATTTTGCGAATGAAGATAATTTTGTCGCCGTATTTTTTGACCTGCATATTATAATTTTTAACGCGGGGAAGCAGTTCCTCAAGTTCCACGAGCTCGTGGTAATGTGTGGCAAACAAAGTTTTCGGTTTTTGATCCGTGTGATTGTGTAAATATTCCGTTACCGCCCAGGCGATGGAAAGCCCATCGAACGTACTCGTGCCGCGGCCGATCTCGTCCAACAAGATCAGGCTTCGTGACGTCGCATTATTGAGAATGTTTGCCGTCTCATTCATTTCAATAAGAAATGTGCTTTCGCCGGCCGCGAGATTATCCGATGCGCCTACGCGGGTAAAAATTTTATCCACCAATCCGATCTCCGCAGAAGCGGCCGGAACAAAACTTCCCACTTGAGCCAAGAGGACGATGAGTCCGACCTGACGAAGATAACAGCTTTTTCCCGCCATATTCGGCCCGGTAATAAGATGGATCTGGCTATCAGCGTTCATCGTAAGATCGTTCGGAATAAACGGCTCATCCGGCGGCAGTATTTTTTCAACAACCGGATGTCGCCCTTCACGGATCAGCAGCGAATCGGAATCGGTCACAGCCGGCTTGACGTATTTGTTTAGCGTCGCGGTTTCAGCAAATGAGAAATAACAATCCATTTCCGCGATTAGCGATGCGTTTTTTTGGATATCGGCAGTATAATCCGTAATCGTTTTTCGCAATTGATCAAAGAGCTCCATTTCCAGGCGGTTGATCTTCTCTTCCGCTGTCAGCACTCTTTCCTCATACTCCTTGAGTTCCGGCGTGATAAATCGTTCCGCATTGACCATGGTCTGCTTACGGATATAGTCGGCCGGTACTTTGTCTTTGTGCGTGTGCGTAATTTCGATATAATATCCGAACACGTTATTGAATTGGACTTTGAGCGAACCGATGCCCGTTCGTTCACGCTCACGGCTCTGAATATTCGCGATATAATTTTTTCCGTCAAACGCCGTGCTGCGCAGCGTATCGAGTTCTTCGTTGAAGCCCGCCCGAATTACATTGCCGTCTTTGATCTGCAGGGACGGTTCATCCACGAGCGCGCGATTAATCTCCTGCGTCAGCGTTTCCAGGCTAACAAGGGAATCCCTGATTAGCGCCAAGGCGGGGCTTTTTGCTAATTCCATTTCTGTTTTGATCGAGGGGATGATCTCCAGCGATGAACAGAGCGCGCGAATTTCACGCGGATTAATACGATTGGCGCAAGCTTTGGATATCAGCCTTTCCAGATCGCCGATATCTTTGAGCAGGGTCATGAGCTGATCGCGCAGTTTTCCGGAGTGCACCAGTTCGCCCACGGCATCCAGGCGGGATTGAATTTTTTCTATATTCTTTAGCGGCCGTGTGATCCATTGTTTAAGCATGCGTCCGCCCATGGCTGTAACCGTCTGATCCAAAATAGAGATCAAACTTCCATGAGCATAACCGTCGTGGGTCGAACTCATGATCTCCAGGTTTCGCAGGGTAACGGTATCGAGCATCATAAAATCAGTTTGATCGAGTTTACCCATCCGATTGATGTGCGCCACGTCGGTTCGCTGGGTTTCTTTTAAATAATGCAGGCCGGCGCCCGCCGCGCATAATCCCGGATGGAGATCCTGCACGCCGTAGCCTTTAAGAGAATGGGTTTTGAAATGCGCGATGAGAATGTCGTAGGCGTACTGGTAAGAAAAAAGCCAATCTTCCTGCCGCGTGACAACATGCGGCCATTTGGCCGATTGGAACATGTTCTTAAGCGCCTCATGGAGGGAAACGGGAACAACAATCTCCGACGGCATGAATACGTTCATCTGATCCAAAAAATCTTTTTCCGAAAATTCGCCGACGAGAAATTCTCCCGTGGACGCGTCCATGATGGATAATCCAAAAACCGTTTCAGGCCCGGTTTTGTCCGTGATAACGCAGGCAAGGAAATTATTCGATTTTTGATTGAGAATTTTGTCCGAGAGCGTCGTGCCCGGCGTGACAATTTCGATCACATCCCGTTTGACAATGCCCTTGGCCATTTTGGGGTCTTCGAGCTGCTCACACACCGCAACGCGGAACCCGGCTCGGATCAGTTTTGGGAGATAATTGTCCAGCGCATGATGCGGGAAACCGGCAAGAGCAACTTCCGCCGCTTTGCCGTTGGCGCGTTTGGTCAGTGTGATACCGAGGATCTTGTGAACCGTTCGCGCATCGTCGTCAAACGTTTCATAAAAATCGCCCATGCGGTAGAGTAAAACCGTATCCGTGTATTTTGATTTGATCTCAAAATACTGGCGCATCAATGGCGTGGAATCTTTTAATTCTATTTTAGGAGTGATCGACATAATTTATATTTGTCCAGTTCCCCTCCTTCGAGGCCGTTGCAGAATGAGTTATTTTTGCGCCATTGTGTCAATAGTAATGAGAAAGGTAATATGATCGTTACAGCCCAAGGCACTTTTCTCAGCCGGAGGCTGATGCGCCTCTGGAGCATTTCCTTCTTTCTTTTGTGCCAGCAAAAGAAAGAAGAATGGTTTTTCCAAACGGTGTTCATCTTACATATAGTTTATTGCAAACTCTAATGACTTTGAATCCGCTTTCTTTTTAAAAAGAAAGCGGCAAAGAAAACTTCGGCTGTGATAAAAATGCCTAAACCCTCGTTCGCAGAGTGGGTTGCGAAAAACGATTCTCAATCTTCACGATACGTTAAATTAGAACGTTAGTGATAGCCGTTTTTCGCAGAAGTTATACTGCGAACTCGGGTTTCACCGGCATTTTTATCAAGGCCGGGAATACCAAAGCATGACTCAAGTAAAATATTTGAAGACAACATGTCATATTGCAACAACCTCTAAGGAGGTGAAAATGCGATGCGATTTCTTCGTTTGTGAGATAATGGATTTGATTATAGGCATAATAGCCTACTTTTTCAAAGGCTTTTTGTCACTGAATCCACGATTGACTTTTGGGAATAGTTTTGATATTTTTTTGACGACTTTAATAAAACGCCATTGATGTCAATGGCGGCAGGAAAGGCGCATGTCCCGGGAAAAAATACTGATGATCGACGACGAGCCGGATAAAATTTTCATTTTCTCGACGATTTTGCAGAATAAAGGTTTTGAAGTCCTAACGGCGGCAAGCGGCAATGAGGGAATTGAGTTAATTCAAACTGCGCATCCCGATCTCATCCTGCTCGATATTAATATGCCGGACATTAGCGGTCATGTTGTGCGTGAAAAACTAAAGGAACGTCCGTTCACGCGCAACGTGCCGGTCGTCATGTTCAGTTCCAGCGATCAGGTGACCGACAAGATCCGGTCGTTAAAAACAGGTGCGGACGATTATATTACTAAAGATGTAGACCATGAGGAATTGGTTGCGCGGCTGGAAGCGCTGATCCGGCGCTACAAGGACAGCCTTGGCGCGAATCCGCTTACCAAGTTACCGGGGAACTATGCGATCGAGGACGATATCAATTTCCGCATCAAAGCGGGATTTGAATTTGCGGTATGCTATGCCGATCTGGATAATTTTAAAGCGTACAACGATAAATACGGTTTTAAATCAGGCGATGAAGTTATTAAAAAAACTGCGGAGGTTATTACGCAGGCGGTCAGCGAACTCGGAACGAAAGACGATTTTATCGGGCATGTCGGCGGAGACGATTTCGCCTTTGTTATATCGCAGAGAGACAAGATCGATTCTATTTGCAAAAATATTATCGATACATTGAATGAAATTTACCCTGAATTATACAACGAGGAAGACCGTAAAAAGGGATTTATTATTACAAAAAACCGAAAAGATGAGACCGATCAATTTCCGCTGATGTCGATTTCGATTGCCGTGGTGAGTAACGAGAACAACAAGTTGACCAACGTCGGCCAAATCGCGCAGATCGCCAGCGAAGTTAAGAAAATGCTAAAGTCAAAGCCTGGAAGCAATTACTGGATTGACCGGAGAAGTGCCGTTGCGGGTGTAAATTAAAAATGGAACACGGATAACGCGGATTTGACTGATTTCCACTGATTAATAGATTAAAAACAAATCCGTTTGAATCCGTATTATCAGTGTCATCCGTGTTCTATAGACATATGAAATCTGACGAAAAATGAAAGGAACCTATGTTCAAAAAGGTCATGATCGCCAACCGCGGTGAAATAGCGCTTCGCGTAATACGCGCTTGCAGGGAGCTCGGCATTAAAACCGTAGCGGTATATTCCGAAGCGGATGCTAATTCACTCCATGTCCGTTTTGCCGACGAGGCTATATGTATCGGACCGCCGCCCAGCGCGCAGAGTTATCTGAATATTCCCCAGATCATGAGCGCGGCGGAAATTTCCGGCGCGGACGGAATTCACCCGGGATACGGTTTTCTTTCAGAAAATATCAAGTTCGCGGAAATTTGTGAATCGGTAGGAATTAAATTCATCGGCCCGAGATCCGACATGATCCAGAAAATGGGAGATAAAGCGTTTGCCAAGGATACCATGAAAAAAGCCGGTGTGCCGGTTGTGCCGGGCAGTGATGGAATTGTAAGGGACATGGCTCATGCCAGAGAGATTATAGAGCAGGCCGGGTTACCGGTAATAGTCAAAGCAACTGCCGGCGGCGGCGGGCGCGGCATGCGTATCGTGAGAGAAGAATCGGAATTTGAAAATGCGTTTAACACGGCACGGAGTGAAGCCCAGACGGCATTTGGAAATCCGGAAGTGTACATAGAAAAATTCATCGAACGTCCCCGCCACGTGGAAATTCAGTTGATCGGCGATCAGCACGGCAATGTATTTCATCTCGGCGAACGCGACTGTTCCATGCAGCGGCGCCATCAGAAGTTAATCGAAGAATCGCCGTCTCCGGCCGTGGACGAAGCTTTACGGGAACGTATGGGCGAAGCCGCCGTTCGCGGCGCCAAAAGCGTCGAGTATGAAGGCGTCGGTACGATTGAATTTCTGCTTGATAAGGATAAGAATTTTTATTTCATGGAAATGAATACCCGCATCCAGGTGGAGCATTGCGTCACGGAAATGGTGTACAGCATCGATCTTATTAAATGGCAGATTCGCGTCGCGGCGGGTGACAAACTTCCTTTCATTCAGTCTGAGCTGAAACCCAAGGGTCATGCGATCGAATGCCGGATAAACGCCGAAGATCCTGAACATAATTTTCGTCCTTCCGCAGGTAAGATACACGCGTTTCATATCCCAAACGGATACGGCATCCGCGTGGATTCCCATGCCTATGCCGAATACCAGATTCCTTCGAACTACGATTCCATGATCGGAAAGCTGATTGTGCTCGGTGAGGACAGGGCGGAAGCTATCGAAAAAATGTACGGGGCTTTGGATGAATTTATTATCGAGGGCGTCAAAACGACTATTCCGTTTCATAAACAGATGATGCGTAATGAGAATTTTGTCAGCGGCGATGTGGATACAAAATTCGTTGAACGCCTGCTGGGAATATAACGAAATATAAAATTATGGTAATAGATAACGAGATCATACAGGCACTCGACGAAATCATTTTGGGGCGAATCGTAAAACGCAGCAAGCATGAACTGACTTGGGACGAGCAGAATATTAGGGAAGAATTTATTCAGCGGCTCCTGCACAATCATTTCGAGTTCAAGACTATAAAAAATGTAGACGTACCGATCGGATTTCGTTGTCCGGCATTTTTGCTGCGTGAACAATGGGCTTATTTCGGATGGGTGAAATGGATGAAATACGATGAGGGTATTTACTGGAAATATTTCGCATCCGAAGTGCGCCGCCCGTCGGGAAGCCCGGTGATCATTATTACATCGGACGATATAAAGGAAATTTACGTGAATGATCTGTCACACGAAGAGCACGACCCCGATTTGCCGCCGCTGTATGAATAAAGGTTTTCAGTTGAATTTCATGGATTATTTAGCGAATATAGAAACAACAAAAAAACGAAACACAAACGGAGTACGACCTTGAAACGACTTGGAATTATCGTGGACGCGATCACGGCGCTGCGTACCCTGGGCGGACAAAATTTACCTGATCCGGTGCATGCGATTGCTATGATCGAGATGGCAGGAGCGGACAGTATTGTGTATACCTTACAGGGAATTGCTTCGTCCAAAGAACCGCGCGACGTAAAAATATTGAAAGACTGCATTCATACCCATTTTAATCTCCGTATCACGCCGAACCATGAGATGGTCCAATTGGCAATCAATGCCAGGGCAGAAATGGTGACGTTGATCCGCATGGAAGTAAACGAAATCAAAAGTATTGCGGTGCAACAGAATGAAAATCAATTAATGTCCTTAATCAGCGTCCTTCGCGCCGGTGGAATCGTGGTTAGTGCCCTGATTGAGCCCGATGCAAACGAAATCAAGTCAGCGGTTAAAATCGGATGCGACTATATTGAACTGAATACTGAAAAGTATGTTAAATCGGACACTTTGACGCTTATGGAACAGGAACTTGAAAACATCAAAGCCATGGCGATGGCGGCCGCAAAACTTAATTTAGGCGTGACGGCGTCCGGTCATTTGAATTATACCAATGTGCGCGACCTAATCAAAATCGACGAGATCGAAGAAATTAATGTCGGCCATTCCGTGGTATCGCGGGCCTTGTTCGTAGGATTGGATCAGGCAGTCAGAGATTTTGTTACTATTGTCAAATGACGTGTTTGCGTCAGGAGTCCAAACGCTGTATAAAGCACCAAACTGAAATCTGAAAAAAATAATATTCAAATAATAAAACAGGAGTTTTCAATGTCTGACATGACCAATGATACTGAACTTTGGGCTAAGGATAAGCATCTTATTGCACGGCTGGATGAAGAAGAGGAGCAAGAAGAAGAAACAAAAAAAGATGACGAAAAAGAGGATCCGCTTGGAAAGAAAATGATGGAATTCTTTCTCAAGTCGCGCACCGTGCTGCTTTTTGAACAAATCGAACCGAAAGTGACGCGCCGTCTGATCTCCCAACTGCTGTTCTTGAACGAACAGGATTCGAAAAAAGAAATTAAACTGTTTATCAATTCTCCCGGAGGCGTCGCAGATGACGGACTTGCCATTTATGATCTGATTAAACTAATTGATGCGCCTGTAAAAACCATTGTCTGCGGATTAGCGGCCAGCGCGGCGGCAATCGTTTTAGCGGCCGCGAAAAAAGAAAACCGATTGGCTCTCCCGCATTCACGTATCATGATACATCAGCCTCTTGGCGGCGTTCGTGGAAGCACCAAAGACATTCAGATCAGCGCGCAGCAGATCGTCCGCCTGCGTGAACAATTAAATGAGATCTTAGCATTCGAAACGGGTCAACCGATAACAAAAGTGGCCGAAGATACTAATCGTGATTACTGGTTCACTACCGAAGAAGCCATTGCTTACGGCATGATTTCACGCAGCGTTGAAAAGATCAGCGCTATTTAAATTGAATCATAACATAAGTTCATATGGCAAAATTTGAACACCATATCTTCATCTGTCAGAACACAAGAGAAACCGGACACCCGCGCGGGTCGTGTAATTCAGACGGGAAAAGCGAATTACTGAAACTGTTCAAAGAATCAGTAAAAAAATACGGATTGGATGGGAAAGTCAGATCAAATAAGGCAGGCTGTCTGGATCACTGTGAGCACGGGCCAACGGTTGTTATCTATCCGGAGGCCGTATGGTACGGCGGAGTAAAAGCGGAAGACGCGGATGAAATTATAAAATCACTTGTTGAAAGCAAAACCGTCGAAAGACTGAAACTTAAAGAATCCTGCATTAATACATCCGCCTGCGAACATAAACCTAAGAAGTCATCCTGATATTCTTAAGTTCGGACAAAAGGAAGTGTGATCCTGTAATCACCAACAGGTCATTAGAATTCATCTTAGATTGAATATCCAGAAAAGCATTTCCAAAAGACTCTGCCGCTTTGACTTGAGAATAAAATTGCCGGATGTTCTCTGCCAAAACCTCTGCCTTTAATGCACGTTCATTTCGAGGCGTTACAGCATATATTTCCTTAAAATGAGGTGCGATAATTCTTACAGCCTCCGCATAATCTTTATCTGCCAGCATCCCGATGATCAGAAATAATTTATTGAAATGCGGCTTGTAGATGGACTCTACGGCTTCGGCTAAAACCTTCATACCTGCAGGATTGTGCGCAGCATCCACAATAATCCACGGATCCTTTCGAATTACTTCCAAACGCGCAGGCCACATGACGTTTTCTAAACCCAGCCGAATCGCATCTTCTGAAACTGAAAATTGTTTTTGGATAACAACCGAACTGACCGCCAGTGCGGCGTTAGTCAGCTGATGCTTTCCCGCAAGGTTCACATTCATGTTTTTAAAAAAATAATTTTCGTCATGTATGTTTACATTAAGGTCTATCTGTGACCGGTCAATTTCTAACCGAACATTCGAAAATGTTGTTGCATTACCGAGATAGAAGGCAGTGGAATTTACTAAACGCGCCTTTTCGGCAAAAACGTGTTTCACCTTATCGTCAACAAAACCGATCAGGCATGGCCTGTAGGGTTTAATAATTCCTGCCTTTTCAACTGCAATGGATTCCATCGTTTTGCCGAGGTGTCCCGTGTGTTCCAGATCAATATTCGTAATAACTGAAATCAGCGGATCGACAACATTTGTCGCATCGAGGCGCCCGCCAAGGCCGGTTTCAATAATGCCGATCTCTATCTCATTTTCTTTGAAGTAATCAAACGCCATCGCCGTTGTTGCTTCAAAAAAAGTACATTTTAGTTCATCGATCTTAATTCTCATTTTGTTGGTCAGCCGAACGATGTCCGCCTCTGAAATGCACGCACCGTTAATTCGGAGTCGTTCACTAAAATGGAAGAGATGAGGCGAACTGTACAATCCTGTTTTATATCCGGCCGCGCGAAAGATGGAATCAAGCATGGCACAGGTCGATCCTTTACCGTTGGTCCCGGCCACGTGAATGACAGGAAACGAACGCTGCGGGTTTTCTAAGTATTCTAGTAAACTCCGGGTATTATCCAAACCCAATTTCATTCCAAAAAATTGGAGGTCGTAGAGATATTTGAGCGTTGCTTCGAATGGACTAGTCATCATGCTGTGCGGTTAAAAAAAAAGCTGTATTTAAAAATACAGCTTTTAAGAATACAAAAATAAAAATAGATGTCATTCATAAATTCCGGTGATGACTTCGGGTACGAAATCGCCTTTTCGTCCTTCAATACCAACATGCTCATCTCCGTACATCCCCTCGTCTTTAATGTCGCGGGCGTAGACCGATTCTTTTTTAGTGATCAGGCGCTGAATTTTCATAACCGCTTCAATAAGTCCCTCGGGGCGCGGCGGACAGCCCGGTATATAAACGTCCACCGGAATAAACTGATCGACGCCTTGAATGAGCGTGTACGTATTGAAAAAACCGCCGGTCGAAGCGCATGCGCCCATGGAGATACACCATTTCGGATCGGGCATTTGATCCCATATCCGTTTAAGCACCGGCATCATCTTGATCGAGACGCGCCCGGAAACGATCATCAGGTCGGCCTGGCGCGGCGAAAAGCGGATAGCTTCTGCCCCGAATCGCGCCATATCATAACGCGGGCCTAGCGCCGCCATCATCTCGATCGCACAGCACGCAGTGCCGAACGGCATCGGCCAAAGAGAGTTCTTGCGTCCCCAATTCCATATAGCTTCCACCGACGTGGTTAATACGCTGTCTTTGATTTCTTTAGTTAGATCCATCTTGATTCTCTATTAGCTGAACGTCATGGTGAGCTTGTCGAACCATGACCCATTAAAATTGCCATCCTTTGACAAGCTCAGGATGACAAAGCAGATATATTATTTAGCCTTTTTGTAATAATCAGCGACTTTATCCCAATTCACCACGCTCCAGAAAGCCGTCACATAATCCGGCCGGCGATTCTGGTACTTCAAGTAATAAGCGTGTTCCCAAACGTCCAAACCAAGTATGGGCTTTAATTTATCCGAAAGGGGGCTGTCCTGGTTAGCTGTGCTTGTCACGACCAAGTTGCCTTTGCCGTCCACGCATAACCAAGCCCATCCGCTTCCGAAACGCGTCGCGGCAGCTTTTGCAAATTCCGCTTTAAAATTATCAAAACTGCTGAACTTCATATTGATCGCATCTGCCAAATCGCCTTTGGGCGTTCCGCCTGCGTTGGGGCCCATAACCGTCCAGAAAAAACTATGATTCGCATGTCCGCCCGCATTATTGCGGATGGCGGTGCGAATGTCTTCCGGAACGGCATTCAGATCTGCAACAAGTTCTTCAGCGGTTTTAGACTGTAAGTTGGCATATTTTTCCAGCGCCGCATTGGCGTTATTTATGTAGGCCTGATGATGCTTGCCGTGATGGATTTCCATAGTTTGTTTATCAATATGTGGTTCTAACGCATCGTGCGGATAAGGCAATGGGGGCAAGGTGAAAGCCATAATGAACTCCTTCTATTTAGAAAATCAGAATTGTCATACAATAAACCAAACCACATTAACAAAAAAAAATGTTCTACGCAACGATTTTTTGACCCAAAATCAATATTCTGAATTTTTCAACTCTTACTTTATACAATAGCGTCAGTAAGTCGAGATGGGCAGTTACTAATCTGCTATATTCCAATTCGGATAAAAGCCATGGTATTTTCCATAGATAAATAGGAAGAATAAAATTTTTACTTGACAATAAGAAAAGGAAATAATATTATTAAACCACGTAGCGGTTTCTTTTTAGCCATAATATCTCAAATACTTTTTGCCTATTGTTTAGAATTGAGAAATGAAAAAACTTTTTCGACAAAAGTATCCCGTCGTCAGACAATATGATCAAACTGATTGTGGGCCGGCTGCTCTTTTGAGTGTTCTAAGGTTCTATCGAGGTGACTCTAGTCTTGTTCGTTTAAGAAGACTGTGCAAGACAACGTCCGTAGGTACGTCAATGGCTAACATAGTGGAAGCCGCAAACGTGTTGGGTTTTGATGCCCGTGCTGTCCGAGGGGAGTTTGAAGAACTTTGTGATGAAATCATGCCGTGCATTGCTCATATTGTTACTTCAGAAGGGCTGTCACATTTTGCTGTAGTTTATACTGCAACCCCAGATATAGTTTTAGTGGGTGATCCAGGACGGGGACTGCTAAGACTATCTTCCGAAGAATTTATGAATTTATGGAAATCAAAAACGGCCGTTTTGTTTAAACCGGGTTCTAAATTGCATTATGATAAGCCCCCCAGCTGGCTTTACTGGATTAGTCAATATGCGAAAAAATATGAAACGTGGATATACCAATCGACTTTTCTCGGAGTTCTTTATACCGTTTTGGGTCTTGCCAATGCCATTTTCATTCAGTTGATTGTGGACAAAATTATTCCTACTGGTCAAACCGAAAAAATAGTATTGCTTACCCTTGCCTTATTTTTAGTATTAGTTCTGCGTTCTGGTTTTGGCTATTTCAGGCAGCGCTTTTTGGTTGTCGCCAACAAGAGGCTGAGCAATGATATTTGTGCCGATTTTTTACGCCATCTATTCAGATTGCCAAAATCTTTTTTTGATTCGAGAAAAACAGGCGATATTCTCACAAGATTCGCCGATACCCATCGGGTTCGGCAACTTATTCTCACACTGTCAACTGTGACAACTATAGACATCCTCATTGTATGCGGCTCATTGTCTTTCTTATTTTTTATTACCCCTGGAATTGCATTGTCAATAGCTCTTTTGCTTCTCATATATTCATACTTATTGTTTACCAGAGCTAAGAGCTTGACGGATCAACAAAGATCAGTTATGAAGAATAATGCGGAGGTTGAGTCCTCCTATATTGACAGTATTGAGGGTATTGATCATCTGATAAGTTTTAATTCTCAAGAAGTTTTCTCAGAGTTAAACATTGTCTTATTTAGGCGGCATCAGGATGGTATAGAGAGATTCGGTATGACCCAAGCGAGGTTGTCACTTTTTGCTGAATTTTTTCTTGGATTGGTTATGTTGTCAACGCTGGGAGTTGGCTCTTCGTGGGTATTAGGTGGCAGTCTATCATTAGGTCAATTGATAGCCGCCTATAGTCTTCTTGCGCTACTCATCCCAAGTGTCAATCGATTAGTTGATGTTAAGGTTGCCACGGCAGGTGCTTCAGTTGCATTCCATCGTATGATGGACATATTACTGATCGAACCCGAAAAACTTGACGTAGGAGGATGTACGTGTATAGACAAATCAGTTTCCATTGACAAAGGGTCTTTTGGTTGGTCTGGCCAAGGGTTGCTTTTTAAAAACATAAGCCTTACAATTTGCAAGGGCAAGTTATCTTCATTGTGGGGGCCAAGTGGTTCCGGTAAAAGCACTATAGTCAATATCTTGCAGCGAGTGTTGGACTTGTCCTCTGGTACACTCTTAGTCGATAACGTCCATGCGAATTTATTGTCTATTCGAGAATACAGAAAGAAAATATGCACCGTTCCTCAATCGATCAAAATCTTCAACGCTTCACTCCTTGACAACATTCTTCTTGGACGACCATTTTCTGGAATTGAAAAAGTTACGGAGTGGATAAACGAAATTGGTTTCAGTTTTTTCCCTTCCAGATTTGAAAATGGTTTACTTACACTAATTGGAAAAGATGGTCAGCAGCTATCGGGAGGAGAGAAACAGCTTCTTGGTTTTTTGCGCGCTCTTTGGAACAGACCTGAGGTTTTGGTTATCGATGAAGCCCTAACCGGAATTGATATGTTTATTGAAAACGAATTATGGAAGTTTTTGAAAAGGTATTCAGAAACAAATGCGGTATTAATTGTTTCGCATGACTTACGAACAATATTAAAAACCGATTACGCTTTTATACTCAATTCCGGCACCATTGTCAAAAGCGGACCACCAGTAGGACTTTTTGATGCAGATCAGTTGAGAACAACGTATGGAGTAACTATGAATTTTGACGTCATGAATAATAATCCTCTCGTCGTGAAGGCATAGCAGTGGTACAGAGTGTTTCAATAGACAATGCGCCTGTTTTTAAAACTTGGCACATCTATATTGCCTTGGTTGTCGTGAATATGTTGTTAATTTACGCAGACAGCCAGTTGGTTATGACGAGAGACGTATACTACAACATACTTTCAGACCAAATGGAATATTCTCGGATCGACCAAGTCTACGAGGCAGTAAAAGGTTATTCCATATGGGGATATTTGTTCGTCCCGCTGATATTGTGGCTCAGAATTGCCTTTGTGGTTTTGATGACACAGTTTCCATTCATTCTTCGAGATATCGATATCCCATTTAAGCAAGTATTTAGAGCAGGATGCTTTGGATTGCTTTTCCTCGCAGTTGGATCGATGTTGAGGATCATCTATCTTTCTTCTTTGCCTAGCGATCAAGTAGATAAAACGATATTGACTTTTGTTCCATTTTCCATTGCACAGTTTCTGGATGCAGAAGCTTATGGAACGACAGCATTTGCGGTCTTAAGTAGCTTCAACATTTTTGAGTTATTGTGGATTTTAATGATTTCAAAAGGTGTAGCTTCGAGTGGAAAGGTGAACAAAGGCGATGCTATATTGGTAACGAGTTTCATTTGGGTAATAATATTGGTATTTCAATGGGGATTAGGAATTTCTTTAGAAAAGATCAATGGATAGCAAGGCTCACCATCTCCTTTGTTTTCATGGCCTCTGCCATAATGAAGTTGGCAGATTTTGAGGATTCCATTGATTTGATTCAGGAGATGTTTGATTTGCAACATCATAATGCACGCTTGTTGTTGGCCATTAGTATTTTATTTGAAATCATGATGGCTATGCTTGTTGTAGTAAGACATTTCCAGAGTTCAGAAACTTACTTGATTCTAATCTTGGCAATAAGTTTATTTATTGTTATTAATGGATGGCAAATTTATACACAGCAAGAAAACTGCGGTTGCTTTGGCACGATGGTTCAAATGAGTCCAGTCGTGACGTTAGCAAAAAATTGTTTTCTCCTTTTCCTAGCAGTAAGCATCAGAAAAAAAATGTCCGGGAGGAATAGTGCTTAAGAATTTATTAACATTATCCGTTGGTTGTGTTTTCGCCATCTTGTTGATATGGCTGATAGTCAGATTGCTAACTTCCGAAGTGATGGCTGTCGGGTCGGAGCTTCCGAACATGAAGTACGTGAACGAAATGGGCCAGTTGGATTCACTGAAAAAGGATGAAAAGGTCAATACTATTGTGTGCCTTTTTAGGAGCGATTGTGAGCATTGCGAATATCAGCTCGACGTTTTTAACAAGTGTATTGATTCACTAAAGAACACTCGCATGATTCTCATGACTGGTGAATCGGATGAGGTTCTTGCCCGAATTAGAGCTAAATACGGAAATTTATCACAGGTAAACAAGGTGAGTTGGGGTAGTGTTCGTTTAGAAGAATTTATAAAACTTTTTGGACGAAAAAACACGCCAGCCATTTTTGTATTTAACTTAAAGTCAAAATTAGTTGCTAAGTTTCTAGGAGAAGTGAAAATCGTAACATTGATCAAATATTGTCAATAAAAATTTGTGTTCCGGAACACAAGGCGCAGTTTAATTAAAGCTCTTACTGCGGGGGCGTATTTTTAGTACTTTAGTTGGAGGATGAAAAATGAAAGAGTTATCGATTGAAGAAATGGAGCAAATTTCAGGCGGCGAAACCAATATCAATTGGGATGGAGTAGCGTGTGTTGGATTTGGTGTTGGTTTGAGCGCTGCGGCAGGTGCAGTTGCTGGACCTTGGGGTGCAGCCCTTATGGGCTTTGCATATGGCTCCCTAGCTTATTGCCCTCCAGTTACTTATGACAATACCAGATGTGCTACAATCGGCGGTTATTGTTAAGATACATTCAATTCCATGTGACTAGGGAAGGCAAAATTGGCTTGCCCTAGCCATTATATATGATCTATGAATTTTTTTATATATTTGATATCTAGAAAAATTGTGGCTTCGAATAGGTCCATAAGTAGGATAATAATAAACGTTTTCCTATTTGTGATATTTTTTGTTGTAGCTACATTTCTATACAAATTCTTTGCTCAACTTAATGACATTCAGTTGCAACTTACAAATGCGAAAGATTTCTTTTTTTTATTGTCATTGTTATCTTATTTTCCATTTTTCAAATTTGGACTTGATGATCATAGGGTACTTTTTTTATTTCCCATCAATAGGACATGGATTGCTATATTGTCCATTATTTCGGAGTTTTTCAAACTTAGAATTTTAATCCAATCAATCTTTTCGCTATTTTTACTGTTAACCTATTCTGAAGCTATTCATACACAACCACAGTCTTTTCTTTTGTTTTCGATATTTCTCTTCGTCCTGACTACATTTTTTATTGTTACCAAGCTGTCCATGTCTCGAGGTCAGATGAAGTGGTCTGGAATTTTCAATATCGTTTTGATTTGCGGTGTCGTGTTCCTGAATTATGTGATTCTGTCATATTCTGTTATTGTTTTATACATCATATTAAGCCTTTGGATCCTTATTAATGTGTTTATTTTGAGAAAACAAATTAGAGACCAACGCATCATTCGTGATCAGTCAGCAAACATTTTGCTGATAAGCAGTTTGTTTTGGAGGATTTTTAAAAAGAACATGTTAGTTAGCAAGGAACTGCTCCTTCTTTTAAGAAGTGTTCGTGGATTTGAACTAGTTGTTCATAGTACGATTCTTTTCATGTTGATTTTTGCAATTTCTTTTTATTTTCCGAAGCTCACACCCGTACATTGGTTTTTTGGATTTTTGTCTACAGGAATAATCATGGCGGAATATTTTCAATATTGCTTTTCATGGGATTACGACGCGCTGGGAAAAGTTCGTCTATTACCAATCTCAAACATGGTTATTGTGTATTCAAAATTAGTTACGGCACGTCTCATATACGTCTATATTAATTGCATGGCAATCCCTTTTAGTATCGGACACTACAACTTAATAGCAACTATTACGGTTGTGATTTTTAATATCACAATTCTGCCTCATGTTAACTTGTTATTTTCTTACGTTTCATATCAAAAGGTGTGGGTCAATAAGAGTACCTACAACCTTAAATACTATAAAAGACCGATTAAACTTCTTATTGTTTTATTTTTTCTTCTTTTTACAGAGTTTCTGTTTCTTATTTTTTCAACTATATCTTCAGAATTTCAATTGTGGGGCTGCTTGTTTGTTGGTGGAATTGCGATTCTAGTCTTGATTGGGGACAACATCCTTGTGAGATGGCACTCTAGTTATTATCAATTGTGGCTTAAGAACAATGAAAGGTGGAGCAATGCCGAAATTAGATTCTGATGTTTTAGTGATAAATGACCTTGTTGTTGACAGAGGTGCCGTATTTGAGTTACAAATTGCGAGTCTAAAACTAAAAGGCGGTGAAATTCTCGGTGTTGTGGGCAACAATGGTGCTGGCAAAACCACACTTCTCTTGTCCATTCTCGAATTTCTTGACCGGGAGAAAGGTGAATTGAGGTTGTTTGACAAAACTTGGAATGAAGATGAGATTTTCATTAAAAGGAATCTCGGCGCTTACTTGGATACATCATTTCTCATTGATTATATGCAAGTGGAAGAATACTATAGTTTTATCGCATCGGTTTATGGATTGGATATGATTGCTACAAAAACCCGAATTTCTGAATTTCTAGATTCACTACCTATCGAGTTTCTGTCAAAGCAACTCATCCGCGAATTATCGGCAGGAAATTTTACTAAGGTGGGTTTGATTGGTTCGCTCATTCACAAACCGAAGCTTATATTATGGGACGAGCCATTTGCAAATCTGGATCCTTATTCGAAAAATCGATTGATGGAACTGGTACTGGAGGTCAAAGCTGAAGAGAATACTTCTTTTATCATTAGTTCTCATAACATCGAAGAAATCTACAGCATTGCCGATAGATTTCTCGTTCTTGATAAGGGCAGAACTTTGGCAGCAGAAGCAAAAGACGTTCTTTCAAGAGATGATATTAACAATCTTCTGGGGCTCAAGAGGAAGGAATATTTATCTACTACATCATTGAACCTAACTAAGAAGTTATGAACTGCGCCATTGTAGATTCTGACTCACTTACACGAGTTTCGTGTCCACTATTTGAGATGCTTCAAATTTGTCCAGAAATCACCACGGTTCAAGTCTATGCCAAATCAGCTCTATCACTCTCACCCATGACTTTAATAACGACCCGTTTTTTTCGCTGTCCGTCGAATTCGGCATAATAAATCTGCTGCCAAGGGCCGAAGTCCAGCTGGCCTTTGGTGATCGGAACGATCACTTCATGATGGATGATCAAGCTTTTTAGATGAGCGTCGCCGTTATCTTCGCCCGTGCGGTGATGCAGATAGTTCGGATTAAACGGGGCAAGTTTTTCAAGCCAGGCATCGATATCCTGTATCAAACCCGATTCAGCGTCATTGACATATACGCCCGCGGTTATGTGCATCGCGGAAACGAGCGCCATACCTTCTTCAATTCCCGATTTATGTACGGCCGCTTCGACGTCTTGCGTGATGTTGATATAGTCGCGCCTGTTCTTGGTATTAAACCATAGGTATTCTGTAAACGACTTCATAGCAATCTTTCCTTACGCAGCCGATGGCGCTACTCGATCATCATTCCGATGCGTGACCACCGTATGTCGAAGTTATCGTCAGAAGCGGTGGACCAGTACACCATGAGCGCTTTTCCTATGACATACTCGCGCGGAACAAATCCCCATTGACGGCTGTCGTAGCTGCGATCGCGGTTGTCGCCCATTGCGAAGAGTGTACCTTCAGGAACCTTTACCGGGCCGTAGTTATCACGGCTGCCTGCGTTTTTTGGAAATACGGTTTCATACCCTTTGTCGCGCGGAATGATGTCGGGGTCTTCATATTTTAATCCCGGCGGATCAACGATGTCGCTGAGCGGCGCGCCGTCAACATAGACAATTTTGTTTTTGATCTCAACCGTCTGCCCTGCAACGGCGACGCACCGTTTGATGTAATCGACCAGAGGATCGGGCGGAAATTTGAAAACGATTACATCGCCGGAACGCGGTTCACGTAATGCGGGCAATTGATACTGCGGAATTTTTATTTCCGTAAACGGGATTTTGTCGGGTGTTTTCGCTCCGTACACAAATTTATTAACCAACAGGAGGTCGCCAACTAGCAGCGTGTTTTCCATGGATCCGGTTGGAATTTTAAATGCCTGGAGAAAAAAAATCCGTATGATATATGCAAAAAGAAGGGCGTACAAGGCAATCTGAAAGAGCTCAAGCGTTTTGCTTTTTTCTTTTTTTGAAGCCTCTGCGATGGAAGGTTTGTCCGGCGGGGAAGTTTCTTCCGAATTCATAGGCAAAACCAGGCTGCTATCAGGCAGTTCGTTAATAGACATAAAATTTATCTGATGATTGTTCCAATACGTTTCCAGTTCACTTTGGAAAGATTAAGCGTACTGAATAATTTAAGAATATAGTTGGTCTGTTTGGCGGCTTCTACATTGGACCAGTAAATGAATAGTCCCTCGCCGGCGACATGATCGCGCGGAACCGGGCCCCAAAAACGGCTGTCCAAACTATTGTCGCGATTATCGCCCATCATAAAATAATAATCCTGGCCGACTTCATACGAGTCCGCTTTGATTCCGTCCACATAGTATCCGTCGGCGCGCCGTTCAAATTGTTTATGGTCGCGCAGCGCGAGGTATTTAATAAAGTCGTCGTTATTTGGAGAGATCGTGATCAAATCTCCCTTCGCTGGAATACGCAGAGGCCCGAAGTTCTCGCCCGTTCCCATTGTTTTTGGAAATACGTCGCTCGTGGCGCCGGAATTTGGATCGTAAGGGTAATAATGGATTCCAGGAAAATCAAAACTTTCAGAAAACAATTTCCCGTCCACATATAATTCTTTATTTTTTATTTCCAGTGTTTGTCCTGCCGCCGCGACGCATCGTTTTATATAATCTAACCCCAGCTGGCCTTCCATATTGGCCAGTTCCGGATGAGGAAACCGAAACACAACCACGTCTCCTTGTTCAGGTTCCTTGAACGATGGAAACCGGTAACGCGGCAGCTGAATGCCCGTGAAAGGAATGTTTTCCGGCGTCTGAGCGCCGTAGACGCACTTATTTACAAATATAAAATCGCCTACCAGCAGAGTGCTGACCATGGAACTCGTTGGAATAGTGAATGCCTGCAGAAAGAATGTTTGCACAAAATAGAAAACACCCAACGCCCACGCAAACGATTTTACGGATTCCGTCGTTTTTTCTTTGAAGGTTTGTTCTTTTTTTATTTCCTGCTGTTGAGCACGGAGCGCTGCGGTTTTAGAGTTCTTGTCTTTTAACTGGTCTTTTATCATAAAATATTACCCTTTTAAATACAATGGAAAACGCGGCTTAGTTACATAAATTCAGATGAAGAAACAAGTTTTATTTCTGCCTTAGTTTGTTTTTGATCTTGTCGGCGATAAACGGGGGAACAAATGATTGTATGTCGCCTCCGAACGACGCTACTTCCTTAACAATACTTGAATTCAAATAAGTATATTTTTCTCCCGGCATCATTAAGATGGTGACGACTTCCTGCGCCAAACGGCGATTGACATGCGCCATTTGAAGTTCGTATTCGAAATCGGATATGACGCGAAGTCCGCGAATCAGCGCTTTTGCCTGACGATCCTTGGCGAACTGTACCAGTAAACCGTCAAAACTTTCGCAGGTCACATTCGGCCAAGATTTAACGGCTTCGCGGATCATATCCTCTCGTTCCTCCGCGGTAAATAACGGCGTCTTTTTCGGGTTTTTTGCTACAGTTACAATGACACGGTCAAAGAGCGCCGCTGCGCGTTCGATAATGTCAATGTGACCGAACGTCAAAGGATCAAAAGTTCCGGGGTACAATGCTGTTTTCATATAAACCTTATACGTTTTTCAATAAAATTGTTACAAGCGATTCGCCCCATTTTCTCTGCTTATATAATGAAAAATCCTTGAAAGTTTCGAATGGAACAAACGGTTCGCCCGGCGCCGTCTCTATGACCAGTACGCCGTGAGGATTCATGCAATCAAACTTTATGATCTTTTCAATAAGAACGTTGCCGATTCTCTGTTCATAAGGCGGGTCAGCTAAAATGATATCGAATTTTTTACCCTTCTCCAAGAAACTGAGTGCGTCAGCCTGTACCACCTGAACGGTATTTCCCAGATTGGTTATCGCAATGTTCTTATTAATGATCGTGATCGCGCGCGGCGCTAGTTCAACAAACGTCACATCGGAACTGCCCCGGCTAAGCGCTTCAATACCCAAGCTGCCGGTTCCTGAAAACAAATCGCAAACGGAACATTGTGAAATATCTTTTAAATTAGCGAGGCAATTGTAAATGAATTCTTTGACGATGTCTTTGGTAGGACGAACAAATTCGACGTTTAAATCGGATAAAATCAAACCGCGGCGTTGTCCTGCGATGATGCGCATAATTAGCTCAGCCTTCGCCGAGAATTATTTACCATCCGTTGCAGCGGTGTCTGAAACGGTCGTAGGAATCAAGACATTGTAATCGAAGAGAATCACATCCGGCTTCATCTTCTTTATATCTTTTTGCCTGGGGTCTCTAAGAGCGAAAGTTATTTCATATCTGGTCATTTCAATATTCAGGCTCAGCTTCGACAGGGTCGTTGCGAATTTCAAAAAATTTTCCATTTGGCCCGTTAATTTACATTGGACGCTATGTTTCCCCATGATAACGCCTTTTGACTCTTTTGATTTCCCCGTATCGTCGGCTTGTAAAGCATCGGATAAAGCAAGCAGCTTGATTTTCTTTTTCGCTTTTTCCAAAGGAATATAAACGGTGTTAATGGTGTCGGTTTCGGCCCCGGTGGTTAAACGCAAAGTTCCCGAAAGGGAACGTTTGAATCTGAATCCGGCTATTCTCGAATCGCGCTCAATTTTTTCAGGACGGGTTTCATCAATCGTTTTAGAGTTCAGATAGGCATTCGTAAATTCGATGACTTCCTTTTCGGTCTTTCCATAAAAATCGATTGCATAATCGTTGCCGTCGAGGGTAAATTCAGAAACAAATATTGCGGGTTTACTCAGTCTCAGAGCGTTCAGATGGGTCAGAAATTGAATGTCCCTGGTTTGCTGCCGGATGGTATTTGCCATATACAACTGCCGAATTTTTTCCCGGCGCTGTTCTTCTACCATTTCCGGAGACGGCGCTTCTTCCACTGGCGGCAGTAAATTCAACGGGCCGGTATATTGTTCTACCCAATTTACCACCGTGTAACGCTCCATAATCAAGAATATACCGCCTGCGATAATGGCGATAAAAAGGATAGTCAATTTCATAACCCGCGCGCCGCCCTTTTTTGCTGCGGAACGAAAGGTCTGGCCTGTCGGGTCATCTTTTTTGGGGGCAGATTCACGAGCAACAGGGGTTGATAATTGGTTATGCAAGAGATTGATCTTTATCATGTTCTTATGCTGTTAAGATTTTAATAGCGGCACCGACGCATTCGGCGAAAGGAGAATAATCCGGCGGCGGCACTTCTTCTTTCGGCTCAACTTCCGAATCGTCTTCATTCTTATTCGCCGTTGACTCTTCATTGGCAAACGGTTTAGGTATTTGTATTTTTGCAAAAGGATTAATAGCCGATGGATTAAATCGGGCATCAACAAAAGGAAGAGCGGATGCGGCAAATTCATTGCATAGGATCACGCGGCCCAGCGCAAGGTTTTTTTGCGAGCTTTGGTTATATACTTCCATCGCATTATCCAGATGCCTGTTAAGCAAGGACGCGATCTTTTGAGGAGAACTTTTTGAAGTCGTGGTGAATTGATAAACGTGTTCAACCTCGTAATCGTCACAAAGCAGGATGGTGGTGGCGCCGGGCTTGAGTTCAACCAGCGCAGTCATTCCTCCCGGATAACGGTCATAATTCATTTCATACACCGCGTGAGAACATAGTATATCCACATCGATACCGGCCAAATTAATCTTAACCTTTTCCAGAACTTGACTCAGTGTCTCAACAAAACGACGCCGGATCCCAACGATTAAAACGGGATCGAGTTTGGATTCATCGGAGATAGAGCGGAGGTTGGCCGTGTTGACGATGAATTGATCGACCTCATCGAGGATTTGTTTTCCGATTTCCCACTTGACAAAACTCTCGAATTCATCTTCCGTACAATTCGCCTCCACATACGTTTTGTGAATGGTCGTCAGCTGGGTGTTGATGCTGAGGTTAAAACGTTTGGCTTGTATGGCATTATCTTCAATGCCGCCGTTGATATAGGAATAAAGATCGGAAACGTTCTTTTCAACACCTTCGATCCCGGATCCGAATTTCATAGTGGTCGGTATCATACCGAATTTACTTGCGTAAAATTCGGAATCGCCTTTTTCCACTTCTGCGAAATAAATGTGCTGGCCTCTTAAGCTGATGCCAAGCGCGGTATTCTCGTAAAGCGCCTTTTTTTCTGAAAATTCGCGGTCAATCTCGTCATGATCGAGAATGCCCCGATCGCTTTGTACATTTAGAGTGCTCATTCATTCACCGTGTTAGATGGTAAGTTACAGCGCAAGCTCTGCTTTTTCATCCCAGCTGATCTCTCCTTCGATGACCGCGCCAATCTTTTCAATGTCTTTTTCATCTTTGGACGGTTTGATATTGAATGTCTTTCGCCCGGATTTGGTTGTGAGTTCAAGAATGAATTTCTCGCCGGTATACGGATTGTAGCTCAAAGAATCTAAGTATATTTTCTTGAATTCTCCCAAGGATTTTCCGCCGAGCGTCTCGTGATTTTCTTCAAACCGCATATAGGCGTTGTACAAAGGCTGGAACAGAGAGTCCGGAAGTATCTCCGGTTTGGCCTGTTTTGCAAAATCAATCAGCTTATCAATATCGGATGTAAACGACGTGTCCGTATATAAAGTCAAATACTCAAGCTGGAACAGCATTTTGATCTTTGCTTTGGTTAGTTTGTGATAGTTTTTCTGGATCTGTTTTTCTTTGGCCGGCCCTAAAATTGACCAAATCAAAACCAAGGTCATCAGTACAATACCGATTTTTAGAAAAATGTTTCCTTGAGCTTTGGGTCTTAAATTGCTGTCTGATTTCTTCTCAACTTGCTTTTCCTCTGACATAAATCCTCCGTAAACTGATGTTTATTGAATTTCAACAAATGGTTTTATTTTTGCAAACATTTTTTTGCCGATGCCCTTAACATTCTTCAAATCGTCCACACTTCGAAAATGGCCTTTTTTGTTCCTATACTCTACTATTCGTTCCGCTATTTTTTCTCCAACGCCCGGAAGCCCGCTTAATTCGGCCGCCGTGGCCTCATTGATATTGATTTGTTTGACGGGCGCATCCTGTACCTGCAAAAAAAACGAATCTATAGATTCCCGTCCAGCGCCCAATGCCAGTAATTTTTTCAGCGAATCCGCCTGCCGGCTCCATCGGTTAAACGAAACTGAGTCTCCGTTAAAAAGGGCAATCAATGAATCTTTTTCATTCCGGCTTAAAGCAGAATCATTAAAAATCCGTTCTGATAAATTCTTAAAGGAATCTGGCGTACTCTCGTTTTGAGCCTTCACTTCATGGGCGGAGACATACGTGCGAACGTAAGGGATCGCCGCACCGATAACGGAAAGAACGGCAAGCAAGAGTACTACATAAGTTTCCTGCCTCGTTAGTCCAAACAACAAAAAAAAACGGTACAGCGGCTCTGAAATTTTTTTAAAGAACATGGTTTTACGTTTTATCCGGCAAACGCTTCTTTCACTTTTTTGAAAAATCCTTTATCCGTATTTGAAGAAGGCGAGAGGTTTTCGCAATCCGTCAGTTCACGTATAATCTTTTTCTCACGTTCGGTCAAATGGGTCGGCGTATATACCATCACGCGAACCAACTGATCCCCGGAACCGGATCCATTTAAATGCGGAATACCTTTGCTGCGCATACGTAAAATCTTACCTGATTGAATGCCGGACGGGATCGTCAGTTTCGCCTTTCCCGACAGGGTCGGTATTTCGATTTCATCGCCGAGCACGGCCTGCGGAAAACTAATGGGAAGATCGAGTAGAACGTCATCGCCATGGCGTTCGAAAAGTTCATCTTCAAGTTCTTCCATAATGACAATCACATCTCCGGCTTGCCCGCCGCGAGGGGCGGCATGGCCTTGTCCGCGCAACGGAATATAATTGCCCGTGGTCACGCCCGGCGGAACTTTGACGTTGATAACGGTTTCCCCGATCATTACGCCGTCCCCATGACAGGCCGTACACGGTTTCTCAACGACCGTTCCTTGGCCTTCGCAGTTTTTGCAAACCGTTACGTTGACAAATTGCCCGAATATCGAGCGCGAGACTTGTTTGACCTGACCGGAGCCGTGACAAAGAGAGCATGTTTTTCGTTTACTCCCGGGCGCTGCGCCGTTGCCGCCGCAGGTGGAACATTCTTTGTTTTTGCGTAATTTTATCTTTTTAGTAACGCCTTCGGCAATTTCCTGAATTGTCAACTTCAGTTTGACTTCCAGATCGGCTCCGCGCTTCGGACGGGAAGAGTGTCCGCCGCCGAATGAGTCGCCGAATCCAAAACCCTGAAATATATCGCTGAAATGCGAGAAAATGTCATTGATGTCGTCAAATCCCTGCTGACCCATACCGCGAAGTCCTTCATGGCCGTAACGGTCATAGTTCGCGCGCTTTTGATCATCGCTCAATACAGAATAGGCTTCTGCTATTTCCTTAAATTTTTCCTCGGAAACTTTATCGCCCGGATTTTTATCGGGATGATACTGCATGGCCAATTTTCGGTACGATTTTTTGATATCGTCCAAAGATGCGGTTTTACTCACTCCGAGAATTTCGTAATAATCGCGTTTGGTCATAAATGAATTAATCTCTCCCAAAAAAATCGTATTGGTTCAAAGGCTGGTGAATATATGAATTGAGTCAATATTAAGCAATACAATTTACATTGAGCCAAAACCGAGATTGCAGATCCGCCTGGAGTTCCGGCACTGCCGGATGCAGCCTAAATTCAGAATTTGCAACCTGATGTTAAAGTCCTAAGGCATCTGAATTGTTCTGCAATGCTTTGATTACAAACCCGATATGTTCGTCCAGATCAACCAGTAATTCGACAGCTCCACGCGTAATATCTTCGCGATTTACTTTAGCGGCAAAGGCTTTATCCTTCATTTTCTTTCGTACGGATTTAACCTCCACTTCTTTCACGCTTCTGGACGGGCGCACATACGAAACGGCCGTAATGAAACCGCATAATTCATCGCATGCGAATAACGTTTTCTCAAGCAGCGAATCCCGCGTGACGCCCGTATAGTCGGCATGCGACATGATCGCGCGCCGTATATCGTCCGCATAACCTTTTTCTTTAAGAATAGAATTTCCTTTGTACGGATGGCCGTCCGGATCAACGGGATCGGGGAACCTCTCGTAATCAAAATCGTGGAGCAGCGCCGTTATGCCCCACTTTTCTTCATCCTCACCGAACTTTTTGGCATAGGCGCGAACGGCCGTTTCTACCGCCAGCGCGTGTTTGCGTAAACTTTCGCCTTTCGTGTATTCACATAGTAATTGCCAAGCATCGTCGCGTGTCATACTATTCCTTTTGTTAATGAGGCAAATTCAAATAAAAATTTTATTGCTTGCCATTGAATTATATAAGAAGTTTAGAGTATGATGGCCGATATAATACTCGTCATTCATTTGCTGTATGTGAGCTTCGTCATCGGCGGTTTAGGCGCGATTTGGATCGGCGCTTGTTTCCGATGGCAGTGGATTAGGAATTTTTGGTTCCGGATGATTCATCTGGTTGCCATCGCCTTAGTTGCAATAGAATCGATCTTCGGCGTCGTGTGTCCGCTCACCGAATGGGAAAATAGATTACGCCAATCAAGCGGCGGTTATCAAACCAGTTTCATGCAGCACTGGATACACAAGATCTTATTCTATCACGCCGCAGAAGAAGTGTTCACGGTCATATATGTTCTATTTACTCTGCTCGTTACAGCGTCGCTTTTTTTTGTCAGGCCCGCAAAGCCGTAGTTATCGTGCGTTGATTATGTTGAATCCCGCCGCTTTTTTTAACCGGTTCATCACCGCCAATCCAAATCCATCTTCAGGAAGCGATTCGATTAATATAAGCTCTATTTTCTTATCGTCCATGCGGCGCAGCACGCGAAATAGATTTTTTGCAATCTGTTGTGCGGAGGAGCCGATGAATACGTTGGATACGTTTCTAAAAATACGATTACGATCGGTAACTAAAACGGCAATGTTTTTTGCGGCCGAGCGATGCACGATGGATCGGACTTTTTTTTCAACGGCTTCAGTATTTCCCCTTATTATTTTTAATTTTGCTTTCGGCGCGTAATGCCGGTATTTCATTCCCGGTGATGTAACGGAGACAATTTTTCTGTTCGATCTTACTGTAGGATGCAGGGTAACGTTTCCGATAATTTTTCTAATTTCATTCTGTGTGATTTTTCCTGGCCGCAAAATCACCGGAACTTTTTTTGTCAGGTCTATGACGGTTGATTCTAAACCTACCAGAGTAGGACCGCCGTCGATAACGCAGGCTATACGGCTATTCAAATCATGAATAACATGCGCGGCATCGGTCGGACTGGGTTTGCCGGAACAATTAGCCGAAGGGGCGGCCAGCGGAAATCCGCATCCGCGGATGAGTTCGCGCGCAATTTTATGTTTTGGCAATCGAATAGCGACCGTGTTTAATCCTGCAGAAATTTCCGAAGGAACCACATCTGATTTTTTGAATACAATCGTCAATGGCCCCGGCCAAAATTTCCTGATCAATTTTTCTGCGCTTGGGGGTACCGACTTTGCGAGCGCGTAAAGCTGTTTTTTATCGGCAATGTGAATGATCAACGGATTGTCTGACGGCCGTCCTTTGGCCTTGAATATCTTCCGAATCGCTTTCGACGATAAGGCATTGGCCCCGAGCCCGTACACCGTTTCAGTCGGAAAAGCTACCAGTTCGCCTTGTTGCAAATAAGCGGCGGCCTGTCGAATTAATCGGGGTTCAGGAACTTTTGAGTCTATGGTAAGAATAACGGTTTTCATATAATCAAAAATAAGAAACAAAACTTTGCAGTGGTGAAATAACTTGATTGTAACTCGGGCCGATTTTTGATTACACTTTATTTCGGGCGAACTTTGACTATGACCAGCGTAATGTCGTCATGTTGTTCCGCATTCCTGCAAAACGCGCCCACTTCGGATACGATCTTGTTCAAGAGATCTTGTGATGACAGATTTGTGTTGGATTGTACCATGTCGTACAGTTTGTCATCGCCAAATTCTTCCTGCTTTGTATTCATAGCCTCGGTGATACCGTCCGTATAGAATATGAATGAATTGTCCTCGTCCAGTTTTTCAATTTGTTCGTCCAGGTTATCTTCAAATTTTTCTCCGGTAACGAGCCCAACGCCAATTCCTTTACATTGGATCAGTTTCAATTTACCGTGATGGAGAGCGATAACGGGGTTATGGCCGGCTCTGCAGATCGTGATTGTTTTTTTATAAGTATCGACCAGCGCAAGAATGATGGTAACGAAAGATTGTCTTTCCATTCCGTGGTACATCCATTTGTTCACTTCAATAAGAATTTGCCTCGGAGACGAATAGAGACGGCTTGCGATTTGGATCATACCCTGAATCTTGGACATATACAGAGCGGCTGAGACGCCTTTTCCGGAAACGTCCCCGACGGCAATCAGCAAGCGGCCGTCATCCAGAGGAATATAATCAAAATAATCCCCGCCAACGGACAACGCAGGTATCGAAACGCCAGCGATGTCAAGAGTTGGAATATCGGGGCTTTTGCTCGGCAATAGCGACTGTTGGATGCGGCGTCCGACATTGAGTTCGTTTTCCAGTTTTGCTTTTTCCAATTCCTCTTTTAAAAGGCGCGCGTTCTCAATAGCGATGCCGGCCTGGTTGGCCAGGGTTGTCAATAAATCAATATCTTCTTGCGAAAACGGTTTTTCAGAGAGTTTAGGTCCCATAAAAAGAACGCCGACGAGTTTTTCTTTTTTGAACATCGGTACGGAGAGAACGATATTCGATTCACGGATCGTATTTTTTTCGTCGTCAGGAATATTTAATTCGGATAGAGCGACGGTATAGAGCGACTGTGCTTTTTGCGTACGTGTCAGAATCCCAATAAGCCCGTTCTTGCGGTTGAGTATTTCGCAGTGGCCTTTGGTAATGCCTCGCTGAACATAATTAACAGGCTCTTCTTTTTCCGCCATGTACAAAGTGATGGCCATTGATTCAATGTGCATGGTCTCCACCACGGTATAAATAACTTTTTGAAGAATCTGGTCAAGTTGTGTAAGGCCCGGCAAATCTTGAGAAAAACGAAGTAATGCTTTTTGATAATTATACCGTTCTCTGAAGAACCGCTTATCAACCACCTCCTGGATTCGCTCTTTTACGGGCGCAAATACGAAAGCAACAACAAGTAATATCCCGAATTGTAAAACCGGGCTATTGGCGCCGTAACCCGTCCAGTTTTGAATAACATAGCCTGCCAGGAATAATATAACAAGATACGTCAAGGCCAGGCTGGCCGTCGCCGACGCATAAACTAAACTTTGCTTAATAATCAACTCCGTATCCATCGTACGGTACCGAAATATCGAATAGCCGAAGGAAAGCGGAATCAACACAACGATAAGTACAGGAAAAAGAAATTCAGGATAATTAATGAATATCGCCTGAAAGTAAAACGGGATTAAAAACAAATAGATGAATCCCGTGAATCCGATTGCAGTGCCGACTAAAATACTTTTAAACGGCTTGCGTTCTTTCTGATCTTTTAGATTAAAATAGCTATGACAAAATACGCCAAAACCAATTCCCATCATGGAAAACATAATGCTGATGGCCACTCCTCCGTTGTTTAAAAAGAAAAGCAATACGGTATTGAGAATAGAAAAAACGTAGATCGACGGTACAACCCATCGTCGCTTTTTTATGGTCAGTTTCTCACGGGGAAACCATAAAAAGAAATGAATGAAATAAGCCGGAAACATGGCAAATCCGACTATCGCGTTGATCAGCCAAAAAAAATTGCCCTGATATCCGGGGCCAAAAACCGTGCCTATGACCACGAACATCAATGCGCCGGTGGTAGACATCTTGAAGAATAATCGGGGTATCCAGTCGCCCGGCCGTGTATGGCCGACGATCCAGCCGATAAAGAGAAAACCAAACCCCAGCATGGCCAGGGACAAATAAACCGGATTGTAAGATTTGACGATCTGCAAAGGCATTTTCATAATGTCGCCCTTACGCGATATCGTGTAATAGACGGTATCTTGAGGCGTAGCGATATTCAGAATTCTCTGGGCTTGTTGATCGCTGCGAATCGTAGAATCATTGATAGCTAAAAGAATATCTCCGTCCTTTATACCTGCCCGGTCGGTGACGCCGCCTTCCAGAATAGTTCGAATGGCAAGCACATCTTTCCCGTCGATTTTTTCACGAACCCAGACGCATTGATCATTGGAAAATATCTTAATGAAGAAGGCATCTATGAAGAAATACAAACAGGTCAAAGTAACGTAGATTCCAACGGCCGCGAACACACGCCTGTAAAATTTTGGAGTGAAGTAATTCTTGATATTCATAACGTCATCCCTTGGTATTAAGTTTTTCATAATATTTTTTTGTGATCGCTAAAGCGTCGACGCTCGGCAAATTGGAAATACCCATTGCGTCAGAGACATAGTCTGTGTTTCGCATACCGTTTAATACGCAGGATACGCCGTCCAGTTGCGTCAAGAGCGACAGGGCAATTCGGCTCAAAGATTCTTTCGATACCGGATAGCCGGATTGATATAAGGCTTGTCGTATGGAATCCGAGCCGCTTTGCTTGGATGCGGACAAAAATCGTTCGATGCCGTCCAAAGACTGATTGATTACCTGAATAAAACGATTTTGCCAGTCGGGCCAGCGAACATTGGTTCCAAATTGCTCCTGAGCCTGACGCATCCAGTGCGTGATGGGCGGAACGATGTATTGATTCATCACACCTTCCCAGTAATCGCCCGACGGAAGATCCTTGGCTACAAATTTCAAATACGCCGCAATACCTTCACGATCCGACCCGAATGCTTCGCCTCCGAATGTAGACGCAAAAGCATCTTCCGTTTCTTTCAACGGCAACAATACTTTTTCAAGTTCCTTATCCCCGGGTTTAGATTCGCCGGGCTTGACGTAATCGGCAATGCGGTAAAGTTTATTTCCATAAAAAGCATTCAAAGGGCGATTGATCAGAACGCCGATATTTTTTTCTTTACAGAAATGCAGAGCCGTTTTACCGTTGTGCGTGGAGTACACGGCGCCTCCGGCTTCGTACAAATTCATCGGTAATTGAATGATCTTAAAATGATGATCCGGCGAAATATCTTCGGCCTGCACGAGCGCGCGTTGGACGCTGGTTCGAGCGCGGTCTTTTCCGTGAGCGCCAAAATTATTTGAACTGATTCCGTAATAACGGATTCGTCCGGTCTTGACTTGTGATTCCAGAAATTGAAAGGCGTTACGAATTCGCCGATAAAATTTATCAAGAACCATTTCAGTTATCGGATTAAGTTTCGCCGCATGATTGATAAAATACTCAGGATTATGCAGGAGATAGACGTCAATGACATCGGTTTGCATACGCCTCAAGGAACGCTCGATCTGCGTTTCAAGAAATTCCGGATGAATACAATGCCACAAGTCATCGGTATATTCGACTACTTCCGGAAATGTTCTGTGACTTGCGAGAACCATGTTTTGTCCCTGGATATAGCCGCCTTTGGTAATGAGAATGATCTTCGTGCGGTCGTAGTCTTTCAGCACTTTACCTATGAGCGTTTCGGATAAGCCGTCTCCGTAGTTGGCGCTCGTATCAATCAGATTACCGCCGATATCGAGATAATGACGGAGCGCGGATTCATGTACGGTATTGCCTTCGCTGATACGGTAGGAGCCGAATCCAATCGGATGACAAGATAATCCGGTAGAACCAAGCGGTCGATATAATGTGGATGCGTTCATTGGAAACAAAATAAGCAAAAAAAAGGGAGCAAAAAAAGGCTTATTTTGTCTACAACAAAAAAAGCGTCCCTCCCAAAGGAAAGACGCTTTTGGTAACGGAAAGAGAATTTTACATTTTTTGAACGCTGCCGGAACCGGAAACGTTGGTATTGACCTTATCAGGATTACCGGCATAGCGAATAGAGCCGCTTCCGCTGATCTTCACGTCGAGTTGCTTAGATACATTGACCTTTGCGTCGCCCGCACCGCTGATTTGAATGGTGCAATTCTCCGCGCTCAGATCCATCGCGTTGATTTTACCTGAACCGCTGATTTTGAAATTGTGATCGGAAGTTTTGCCCGAAAGATCAATGTTGCCGGATCCGGAGATGCCGCTGTTAATTTCAGTGGCCGTCACGTCCAATGTAATGTCGCCTGAACCGCTAATACCCAGTTCGAGTTCGTTTGTTTTTATCGGCGTTTCACCGACAATACTTCCAGAGCCGGATAATTTAAGCCCGGCGATCTCTTTCATGGTCACATAGACCTTGATTTTTTTGTGTGATGTGAAATATCTGTCCTCATGCTCGACATAAAGAACGCCGTTGCGTACGTTCGTTTCGATGTCTTTGATGATACCTTCCTCGGCTTCGATTCGGACTTTTTGTTCGTTTCCCTGCGTCACATATAAATCTTCACTGCCTTTGGTGACGACGGCCTTGAACGTGGAAACGGTTCTTTCTTCCGAGGTGATGCCACGCTGGGCGACAACGAAATTGCAGCTGGTCAGCATGACGAGTAATGCCGCCGCGAAAGAAAACTTTTCAGTGGTGAGAAATGTTTTCATGGTTAATCTCCTTATAAAGGTTGATGTCGTGATATGCTCCTTTATAC
>WBUR01000025.1 GCA_008933615.1 bacterium
CAATACATTCCCCCTGGTCGGACCACATTATGCGGGCTGTAAGCGACTGCCGAGGTGGCTGTTTTTTTGCAGATGCGCCAGAAATGCTATTCCTTGCAAAAGAAAAGATTATGAAACCTCTTTTTGCTGTTGTTGTAAGGGTAATTGGAACAGGTCAAACGAATAAGTCTGCGTGGGATAAGGTAAAGAATCTGAGTTCTGCGTTGGGTATTATGAATCTTCCGCAAAGCAACGGATTAATTCCTCTTACAAATGAAGGTTATGATAATGCAAAGCACAAACAGGATGTAGTCAGCCGAGAGACGCATCGTTCGGGAATGATTTTGAATTCGGACGAACTGATTTCACTCGTTCATTTGCCATCCAGTTCTATTAGATCAGAAAAGCTTAGAAGGCTTGTGAAAAAGACAAAAAAAGCACCTCAAGTCTCAATGGGCAATTCGTTAATGCTCGGAGAAAACATTCATCAAGGAAAATCTCTAGAAGTTTCACTCTCACCGGAATTGCGAGTGAAACACATTCACATCTGCGGTTCAACCGGCAGCGGTAAATCCCATCTCCTACTGAATCTTATCATTCATGATATGGAGCGCGGAGAAGGACTGGCAGTACTCGATCCTCACGGAGACCTCGTTGACGAGATTATTTCACACGTTCCAGAGAACCGCATTAAGGACATTATTCTTTTCGATCCGGGAAACCCAGAATACACGATTGGTCTGAATATTCTTGAAGCTCAAACGGAGACAGATAGAAATGTGATTGCGAGTGACTTGGTGGCGGCTTTCAAGAGATTATCGACAAGTTGGGGCGATCAAATGTCGGCGGTATTTGGAAACGCCGTTCAAGCTTTTGTTGAAAACGAGAAAATTGGTAGCTTACTTGACCTTCGGATGTTTCTTATAAACAAAGAATATCGCGAGACCTTCTTGGAAACAGTGAGAGATGAAGAAATTCGGTATTTTTGGAAAAATGAGTATCCGTTACTCAAGGGCAATACTTTAGCTTCAATCCTCACACGTCTTGATACCTTCTTTAGACCCAAAATTATCAGGCGGATTATTGAGAAAAGAGAGGGGTTGGATTTTAAGCAGATTATCAATGAAAAGAAAATATTTATCGCCAAACTATCTCACGGTCTGATCGGTAAAGAAAACAGTTCTCTCCTAGGATCGCTTCTTGTATCCAAGATTCATCAGGCTGTGCTATCTAGGCAGACTGAGTCTCATCGATCTAATTTCTGGTTGTATATAGATGAATTCCAAGATTTCATAACTCCGACCATGAGCGCCGTTTTATCAGGTGCCAGAAAGTTCAATCTTGGTCTCATATTGGCTCATCAGGGATTGCGTCAACTCTGGGATGCAGACACCGAATTAGCTCATTCGGTAATTACGAACGCTGGGACACGTGTTTATTTTAGACTTTCTGAATTCGATGCCGAGAAAGTTCAAGAGGGATTCTCTTACTTTACAAAAAAGGATTTTCTTAGCTTGGGAGTGGGCGAGGCTATTTGCCGAATCGACAATTCGGAAAACGATTTCAACCTGAGAACACATGCATTCAATTCTTTATCTCAAAACGATGTAGAAAACAAAAGTAGAAAAATTCTGAATTTGATGAGAGAGCGATACGGTCATAGGCCAAAGACCGCACAATATGATCAAATAGAAACCAAGAGAAATGAACCAATCCTACCGGTTGTATCTCACAAAGAAGTGTCTAATTCAGAGGAGGTGGACTTCCATAAAACAACTCTAGTGGATGATTCTAAAGTGTCTGAACATCGTTATCTGCAAACACTCATCAAGCGGATCGCGGAGGAGAGGGGGTATAGGGCTGTGATCGAAGAGCCCACAGAAGACGGAAGAGGACGAGTCGATGTGGGGTTGGAAAAAGACGGTGTAAAAATCGCCTGTGAAATTTCGATTACAACAAATGCAGAACATGAAGTCCAGAATATTAAGAAATGTTTAGTTGCGGGATACGGTGTTGTTATTCTGTGTGCTTATAAGAAACTGAAGCTCAAAAGGATACAGGAACTCGCATCAGAATTATTGACTCAGTCTGATCAAAAGAAAGCTCTCTTTTTCGAACCGGATGCTCTAATCGACTACTTGGATTCATCTGCTGAATCAGAAGCCAAGCACGAAAAACGGATCAAAGGTTATAGGGTTCGGGTTGAGCACAACCTAGTTGAAGAAAATGAGCGAACCAGTAAACGAGAGAGCATAGCAAAAGTCGTCCTCGATTCTATGAGAAGAATTAAACAATAGTCAAAATGCTAATAAATTTCTTCTACAGCCCTATTGAGTTAGTTGTTCTTTATATATTTTTTTAATGATGTTTTCCAAACGATTGTTGATATAGTTGTCGTTCTGTTCGATTTCCATTGTCCAATTGAGTTTTGGCTTTGAGACTGAAAAGAATTTTAGTGCGAACGTCGTATATTTTTCTGCTGACGGATCATTGGGGGTTATAGTGAAAGATGCAATTTCAGATCTTAAATCCGGGTCAATTTCTTTAATATACGAGTTAACTTTTTCTAAAGCTCTCTGATAAAAACTGTTCTCTGGTGATAATGATGGTGATTGTTCGAACTTCATACTTGCTTTTAGTATGGAAGAGGCAATAAATTTAGTCAATAGACAGCCTCGTGACCAATAAAACGTTTTTCGGTAAGGAGGAAATTCATGAGCGAAAAGAGTGGCCATTCAGAAAAGAAAACGAGTTTATTTGGTAATGAATATATTCAGCACTATGATAAGGATGGGAATAAATGCGGGACTTCGGAAGAGAAGACTACTCTTTTTGGACAAACATACACACAACATTACAGTGAAAACGGAGACAAATGTGGGATATCGGAAGAAAAAACAAGTTTTCTCGAGACCAAACACTATACACAATTTTACGACAAGGATGGAAACAAAACGGGCACCTCAGAACCAAAGGAGAGTTTCCTTAGAGGCAAATACATCCAACACTTTAATGAAGAACATGAAAAAATTGGGTATTCAGAAAACAAGAAATCTATACTTGGCACAAAATTTAGACAGCATCATGGCGCTCATCCTAGAGATGAGTCTAAAAAGAAAATAGTCCAAACAAGCGCTTCAAATAACGATTCAGGAGACGGTACCTCTGCGTCCAATACCTCAAGCAGCGGTAAGAATTTCATACTGTGGCATGTATTTGCAGGTCTGTTTTTGATCTTGACATATTTCTTTTGGCAACAATGGCTTAACAAGCAAGCAAAAGAAGCTGAAGAAAAATGGAAAAATGAAGTAAAAATTATTGCATCTAAGGTACCTGGTAAGTGGCTCGGTCATGCATCTAACACGGTTGTCACATTATATTTAACACATCTTTATGGAGATAGGTTCAGTGCAAAGGTTAATTTTAGGGGGAGCGATCAGGAATTACAAATGGATTTCGGAAAAGGAAATTATTCAACCTCTCTTTTTTTGACCTCAAGACTACACGCTCCTCTGTATTTTCCAATTACGATTCCGGCATACAATAAAAACGGAGTTGTCCTAATATTCCGGGGAAAGTTTGCAAATAACGGTAAACGAGATGTTTTTTGCGGGCAATTAATATTTGATCAGAATTGGAAAATTCTTGGCAGTTTTCAAGATTCAGATGGTTCTGTCGGTTACTGGTCGGTAGGAGAATGCGATGGGATGCCCTCTAACATATCAGGAAATTGGGAAGGGAAGTGGGAAAGAGGTGGTCTTTGGAATCCGTTGGAGGTAAATCAAACTAGATTTAAGCTTTCACTAAAACAAGAGGGTAAGGTTTTTGTTGGAAAAGTTAGTTATATTGGCTCAAGGGGTTCTTCCTCGCTTCGTGGCGAGATTTGTGGAGACTATATAAACTTTAAGTATAGATATGGCGACGGTGTGGTAAGAGAATATGTAGGTCAGGCGGCGGGAGATCATATTTCTGGAACTTGGTCACAAAATAATTCTTTCGGGACATGGACCGTTTCTAGGAAATGAAAATTACTCTCCTTTACCGATTTAGATAAGACAAGCTAATTTAATTGCATTCGAACACTAACCCGATACTGATTTAATCATAAATCGACCTTTAGCATTTTACAGAACTTCAAAAATCTTTCCTTTAACACAGAGCTTGGCTGCACATTGCCCCATTCCCACTTCCTTAATGTGGATGCATCAATGCCGAGTTTCTTGGCGAACTTTTCTTGGCTCAAGCCTAATTTCCGCCGGTAAGCCTTGATCTTATCCCCAAGTGTAATTATTTTATTTTGAGGCTCATATTCAAGGAATTCAATGATCTTTGGAAACATACTGACTTTAGGAGTGCTGTAGTTTTTCTCCCAGTTTACTATAGTTATCTCATCAACACCCAGCATATCTGCAAGCTGTGTTTGAAAGATTTTACATTCGATCCTTTTTTTCTTTATATGATCACCAATTGTGAGTAACTCCTTGGGATAAGGCTTTGGCTTTATCGCAGTTTTGGTCTGACGGTAGAAAGGCAACGCAGGAATGTCCTTGTGGGTATCATGGCGATCCTAATAATGCCTGTTCATGCGCGGCGCCGGTCATTCAGCGGTATATGGCCAAAGTATCAGGGCCACTGCTGGACCGCATCGACATTCATATCGAGTGCCCGGCGATCAAGTATAATGAACTGGCGGGCGAGGCGAGCGGGGAAAAGTCGTCCGTGATTCGGGATCGCGTGATGAAGGCGAGGAAAATTCAAATCGAACGATTTAAGAGAATCTCACGCCATGGCCGGAGGATTTTCAGTAACGCCGATATGGAATCGCAGGAGATACGGCAGTTCTGTAAGATAGACGAGCGGAGCGCGGAATTAATGAAGATGGCGATCACGAAGCTTGGATTGTCAGCAAGGGCTTATGACCGCATTTTGAAAGTGGCGCGAACGATTGCCGATTGCAGCTCGAGCGAATCGATTCGTCCGGAACATATCAGCGAAGCGATCCAGTACCGGAGTTTGGATCGCACGTTCGCATTTTGATAATTATAAAACTAATGTGGCCTTCATGGACATTCCCATTCTCACCGGCTCGATCGGTGTTGGACTTCTGCTTCTCGCTTTTTTTCTGAACGTGTTCAGGAAGATCTCAACGGACAGTTATACCTACATTCTTCTCAATATTGCCGGAGCCGTTATTTCCGGATACGCATCCTACCTCATCGACTATTGGCCTTTTGTTATCCTCGAAGGAACCTGGGCTTTAGTTGCCTGCGCCGCGCTTATTAAAAAACAAAATTAATTGAAACTTCATTGATTTGTGTCGTATCACACCAAAGTAATTGTTTCACAAAACAATTGACAATGAGTTTTATTCTTCTATATTAAACCGACCGGTCGGTATGTTTAATTTGAAATTGTAAATTAAGATATTATAAATTTTGAATTTAAAATTTAGTATTCAAAATTTGAAATTAAGTTATGGCACAACACGAATCAGAAGATCTAAGAAAAGAGCAAATTCTGAAGTCGGCTTTTAATTGTTTTTCGAAACGCGGTTTTGAAATGGTAACGATGGAAGAGATCGCAAAAGATGCCGGTTTAAGTAAAGGCGCGGTTTATTGGCATTTCAAAAGTAAAGACGACCTCATCATAGCGCTTATCAAAAACTGGATGAAGAGGGGGGAGAACGTACTTTATAAAATGGCGTTGGAATTTCCTTTGGATCAACTTCTTTATAAATATCCTTCGTATGTGATCACGCAGATGGATCTCAAAAATCACTATAAATTTTTCTTTCATCTGTGGGCTCGTTCCATCGAAAACAAAGAAGTGCTGTGTCCGTTGGTGGAGAATTTCAATGAGACCCGTGAGAAAGCCGTTGCATTCGTAAAGGTTGCTATTGAAAAAAAACTATTCAGGCCGGACATCGATCCGGAAGCACTGTCCGATACCGTGGACGCTATGTTTTACGGATTGATGATCCAATGGCATCTCGATAAAAAAATGGATTTTGAAAAAAGCTGGAAAGCAGCTATTGATATGTTGATAGAAGGTATTAAAGCAAAAACGGAATCTTAGGAGATAAATATGATACGTTGGTCAATACTGTTATTGTTCTTTATAACGGGATTTCTTCACGCGCAGGCAACAGAGACGTTAACTTTGGATGATGCGATCATTCAGGCGGTAAAAAATAACCGGCAGCTTGCGATCGCGAGGCTGGAAATGCAGAAAGCGGACGCGCAGGTAAAAGAAGCCTACGGATATGCGATGCCCAATCTGTCATTTGGCGGAACCTACACGCATACATTTAAAACTCCGGAAATCGTATTTACGGTGGACACCATGGTTTCCAGAATTAAAATAGGCACAGAAAACTCCTATCAAATGGGATTTAATGCCAGCCAGGTTTTATTTAATTCTATCGTCTTCACCGGCGTCGGAACCGCCAAGATATACCAGAAAGCTTCGCGGGAAATGTTTCTCTCGTCGTATAACGCTACTATTGCTAACGTCAAGCGGGCATTTTATAATGTGCTGCTTGCTCAGCAGGTTCTTGAAACAACGAAAGCGAGCATGGCTAATGCGGAGGAGAATTTTAAAAATGTTAAAATACTGCACGCGCAGGGGATCGTATCGGATTACGATCTTATTCGCTCTGAAGTGCAGGTCGAAAATATTCGTCCCACGGTGATCGAATCGGAACAGCGCGTTCTTGTAGCTTCCAACGCGCTTAAAGTTCAACTCGGTATGAACGCCGAAGCGATGATTTCAGTCAAAGGGCTGCTTGATTTTTCGCCGGTGGATAGTACGCTTCTCGATCCTCTAATGGCGGCCACAGAAAATGCCGGCCTTAAAGCGTTGAATTACCAGAAGCAGGTGACGGAGGAATTGATCGCCATAAACCGGTCTGAATATTTGCCTACGCTGTCCGCGTTTGGAAATTATCAATGGCAGGCGCAACGCAATGGACTCGGTGTCAGCGGCAAAGACTTTATTGCCTCATCACAAGCCGGGCTTACCTTGAGCATCAATCTGTTCAGCGGTATGCAGACCGTAGCGCGTATTAAGCAGGCGATTACGGATAAACAAAAAGCGCAGCAGCAGATCAACGATACGCGCGAAACGCTCAAAACGCAGATGCAAAACGTTGCGCTGCGCCTGGAGGAAGCGCAAAAACGTGTTGCTGGGCAGAGTCGGACGGTCGAGCTTGCGGAGAAAAGTTATAAAATAGCCAAAACGCGATACAACACGGGATCGGGTACGCAGCTGGAACTCAACGATGCGGATCTTTCGCTGACGCGCGCGCGGCTCAACCGCATTCAGGCTATTTATGATTATTCTATGGCAAAAACGGATCTCGAAGAACTGATTAGTTATCACGATCCAAAGTAAAATCATTCCCGCATATATCGCGGAAATGGTTCTGCGAAATTCGCGACATCTGCGGGATACGTCAAATAAACACAGCGGTACTAAAAACATATAATCAAAAGAGTATGAAGGAAATTATGAGAATTATTATCATCACGACCGCGGCCGTTTTGAGTTTATCCGTTTATGCCTGCGGTTCTTCGAATGCAGAAAACGGGAAAGAAAAACGAACAGAAAAAGAATCCGAAGTTTTTGTAAAGGTTGAACCCGTTCAACTGAAAGATTTTGCCGAGACCATTCAATTAACCGGCTCTGTCGAATCGCGAAACGATATTGTCATTCCAGCGGAAGAAGGCGGACGCGTTGTTTCCTGGAAGATCGATAAGGGCGGTTATGTTCAGAAAGGACAGACCCTGGCTAAGATCGATGACGCGATGTTGAAGGCCGCTTACGATGCGGCTTTAGCAAATTATAATATGGCCGAAGTAAATTATCAAAAGCAGAAGGCTGCGTTCGAAGAACAGGCGATTTCCGCCCTGCAACTGAAGAATCTGGAATATCAGCGCGACGCTGCCAAAGCCCAGGCCGATATGGCTAAATTACGCCTGGATAAAACCGTGATCACCAGCCCGATTGGCGGCATTTTTAATGACCGTCTCGCGGATGAAGGCGAATTGATCGGGCCCGGCATGCCAATCGCTCAGGTCATTGATATGAATCAGATGAAAGTCATGGTAGGAGTTCCCGAGCGGCACTCCAAAGAACTTCGCCTTGGCTTGCCGGTGGAGTTTACCGTCGATGCGTATCCAGGGGAAATATTTGCAGGAACGATCAGTTTTATTGCCGCCGCGGTGAATCCGGATAATCGCAGTATTCCAGTTGAAATAAATTTTACCAATGCGCAGGGGAAACTCAAGCCGCAAATGATCGCGTCGATAAAACTACGGCTTGTTTCATCTGCCAAAGCCATTCTGATATCGCAGGATTATATTCAACAGGTTGATATGGGCAGATTAGTTGTTTATGTAGTGAATAACGGTGTTGCGGAGGAACGGCTGGTGACTTTGGGCGGTTCTGACGGTTCCTCTGTGCGTGTAATAAAAGGGCTAAAAGAGGGCGATCAGATCATTACCGTCGGATTTCAGAATCTGATCGATAAACAAAAAATTAGAATTCAGGAATGAAAACGCGAGACGCAAGACATGAACCGCAGACACAAAAGTAGTTGTCTCATGTTGCACGTCTTACGTTTGCTTCGTAACACATTAAACCAATATATCGATTCATTTTTGAGAATTTAGGGGTACTTTTATGAGACCATGGAATCTTGCCGTTGATAATAAGGTTACAGTATATATTCTAATTGCAATTATTGTGTTTATGGGAACGATGTCCTACAGCAGCCTTCCCCGCGAAGCCGCTCCGGACATTACGATACCGCTGGTCATTGTTTCAGTTCCGTACGTCGGGGTCAGCCCGTCGGATGTGGAAGGACTGGTCACTCAGCCGCTGGAGCGGGAACTAAAATCACTGAAAGATATCAAAGAAATTTCATCCTCTTCCAAAGAAGGGCTTTCCACTATTCGTGTAGAATTTGAAACCGGCATCGATATAGACGAGGCGATGCGGCGCGTTCGCGATAAGGTAAATCAAACCAAACCTAAATTGCCCACCGACATTCTGGAGCCCATGATCTCGGAAATCAATTTCAGTGAATTTCCGATCATGTTTGTTACGGTTGGGGGAGAACTCGGACTATCGCGTTTGAAAAAGATCGCGGAAGATATACAGGATAAGATCGAAGCGGTGCCGGGCGTTTTGAGCGCAGAAATCTCAGGAAGTCTAGAACCCGAAATACAAGTGAATTGCGACGTCAATCGATTGAAGGGATATGATATCGGTTTCAGCGATGTGGTGAATACGATTAGGGAAGAAAACCTGAATACGCCCGGCGGATCGATCAATACAGGCAATGCCGATTATACCGTGCGGATTCCCGGACAATTTGCAACGCCCAAACCTATCGAAGATCTTATCGTAAAAATGCGCAATGGCCGGCCGATCTACGTCCGTGACGTGGCGACGGTTAATTATGCCTTCGAAGACAGGCTCACTTTCAGCCGGCTAAATAACGAGGAAGTGGTCACATTAAATGTTAAGAAACGCGCGGGTGAAAATCTGATTCAAATTGCCGATGAAGTGAAAAAAATTCTGCAGGAGATGAAACCCGGTTTTCCTCCCGGATTGAAATTAAGTGTTACCAACGACGCGTCGATCGAGATCAAACGTATGGTGTCTGAACTGGAAAACAGCGTCATGACCGGCATGTTCCTAGTAGTGCTGGTTCTTTTTATGTTTTTCGGCCTAAAAAATTCTTTCTTAATCAGCACCGCCATTCCGCTGTCCATGTTGATCGGGTTTATTATTCTCGGCCTTATGGGTATTACGCTGAATTTTGTTGTTTTATTTGCCCTGGTACTTGTTCTTGGGATTTTGGTGGATGACGCGATCGTGGTCATTGAAAATATTTACCGGCATCAGCATGAGTACAAAAAAAACCCGATCCAGGCGGCCAAAGACGGCACTAAGGAAGTGGCCATACCGGTCGCAACGTCCACACTGACAACCATCGCCGGATTCTTTCCGATGTTATTCTGGCCGGGTATTATCGGCGATTTCATGTATTATCTCCCGATGACTTTGATCATCATGATGAGCGCATCTATATTCACAGCGTACATTATCAGTCCGACGCAAGGCGCGCAGTTTATCGATTATCATAAAGAGATTGAAAAAGCAAGGTTGTCGGCGCTTCATCCGAGCGTATGGAAAAAGTACAATATATTTGCCAGGCTGTACCATGCTGTTGACACACAGTTCTTCCCCATGGCGCAGGCGAAATATGTTGGAACAATTCATTGGACGCTGCGGCATAAGACGTTTACAGTTGTGGCGGCAGGCGTTTTTTTGATCGTCATGACGGTTCTATTCTCGCTATTCAGCAAAGGGGTAGAATTTTTTCCCAACACGGAACCGAATCAGGTGGTTATTGCCGTAGCGATGCCGCCCGGTACGCCTTTGGAAAGAACCAACGGCATCACTAAAGTTCTCGAATCGCGTATGAAGGACGTTCGCGGAGTAGACGATATGGAATTTATGGTGGCCAATGTCGGGACATCCGAAGATCCGTTCGATTTCGGCGGCCAGGGAACGCCTAATAAATCGCAGATTTCCGTCAATTTTTACGAAAAGATGAAACGGGGGCAAAATTCTTTTATCACACAGGAAGAAATCCGTAAAGTGTCGGTCGGTATTGCGGGCGCGGACATCAAAGTAAAAGCGCAGGAGAACGGCCCGCCGGTTGGCGCGCCGGTTAGTCTGGAACTTTCAGGCGAGGATTTTAAAACGCTTACCGCGTTGTCTCTGCAAATCGAGGACATGATCAAAACGATTCCAGGCCTGGTGGATCTTAAAGATGATTATGACGCAGGTAAACCTGAAATACAGATCATGGTCGATCGCGAAAAAGCGGCCATGCTTGAAATGAGCACGGCGCAGATCGCGAACGTCGTACGAACGGCGATCAACGGAACGGAAGCTTCCAAATACCGAGTTGGCGAAGATGAATACAAGATCACAGTACGGCTTAACGAAGAACAGCGCAATTCGCCAAGCCATCTGGAAAATCTGAACATTACATTCATGAACAATAAAGGAAAACTTTTATCGGTGCCGTTGGTATCTGTTGCGACGATCGTGCGGTCAAACGGTATTGCCAATATCAAACGCAAAGACCTCAAGCGCGTGATCACCATTACGGCCGATGTGCAAGGACGCCTTGCCAACGATGTGCTGAACGATGTGAGAGGCAAACTTGGAAAATTTAATTTGCCGAGCGGATATAAAATCGACTATACCGGTGAAAATGAAGAGCAGGATAAAGCCGCCGCGTTCCTCATGCGGACTTTGATTATAACGATACTTTTGATTTTTCTTGTCTTAGTTTCGGAATTCAATTCGGTCAAAGTGCCGATTGTCATCATGACGTCCGTGCCGCTGTCATTGATCGGAGTTTTTATCGGCCTGCTGGTAACCGGAACGCCATTTGGAATTATCATGACGGGCGTCGGCGTGATCGCGTTGGCCGGCATTGTGGTGAAGAACGCGATCGTGCTTTTGGACTTTACCAAACATCTGAGGGAGAGCGGATTAACTTTAGATGAAGCGCTTGCAGAAGCCGGGCGAACGCGCCTTCGGCCGGTTGTCCTTACCGCCACGACGACCATACTTGGAATTTTACCGTTAGCGACCGGGATAGATTTCGACTGGAGAAACTTACATTTCATTATCGGCGCGGAGAGCAGCGACTTCTGGAGGCCTTTGGGAATTGCGGTAATTTTCGGATTATTCATATCCACTTTCTTGACCCTGGTCATCGTTCCGACCGCCTATTCATGGCTCGAAGAAAAGACGAACTCGTCACGAGCGTTTTTAGGACGAATGTTTGGACAAACAGCGACGACAGATAAAGTTTCGGAGAAATTAGCCGAATAAATAAAGTTCAATAAAGCCGGCATTTGGAAAAAGATTATTGTTTGCAAATGTCGGTTTTTTTGTGTACGGTGGGGCACTAATTCATAAATAAAACACAAACGTAGAGGAATTTCATGAACGACCAATTGTGGTACTGGGTATTATTCAACGTATTTGTTCTCGCGATGCTCGCGCTGGATCTCGGCGTATTTCATCGTAAGTCGCACGAAGTGAAAATGAAAGAGGCGCTGACCTGGAGTGCGGTGTGGATATGTCTTGCGCTTGTTTTCAACGTGCTTATCTATTTCTGGATGGGAGAGAAAAAAGCGCTGGAATTTCTGACCGGCTACGTTATTGAAAAATCACTCAGCGTCGATAATATTTTCATATTTATTATGGTATTCACTTATTTCCATGTTCCGGCGCTCTATCAGCACAAAATTTTGTTTTGGGGTATTCTCGGCGCATTGATTATGCGGGCCATATTCATCTTTGCCGGCGTAGCCCTGATCGCCAAGTTTCATTGGACGGTATACGTATTCGGATTGTTCCTGATCATTACCGGAATCAAGATGGCGTTGCAAAAAGATAAAAAAATCGAGCCGGACAAAAATCCGGCCATCAGATTATTCAGGCGCTATTTTCCGGTGACGGATGCTTACGACGGTTCGAAATTTCTGACGCGCGTCGATGGAAAACTTCTGGCGACGCCCATGATGATCGTTTTGATCGTTATTGAAACGACGGATTTAATATTTGCAGTTGATTCGATTCCGGCGATCCTGGCGATCACCACCGACCCGTTCATCGTCTATACTTCAAACGTGTTTGCGATCCTCGGCCTTCGCGCGCTGTATTTTGCGCTGGCGGGGATCATGCAGTTGTTCCATTATCTGGCGTACGGACTATCGGCTGTGCTGATATTTGTCGGCGCGAAAATGATGCTGGTGGATGTTTATAAGATCCCCATTGAGATATCGCTGCTTGTCATTGTATTGATACTAACGGTAGCCATCGTTGCGTCGGTGATGCGAAGCCGGTCCATGGGATCACACTCGTCGTAGAAACAAGAATTATTTTTATAAACACAAAGCCCACAGAGAAGACACAATCTGTGGGCTTTATAGATACGTCGTTTTTCTTTATTGTGATAATTGATCAGCTCGAAACCCGCGTATTTCCTTTCGTTCCATAATCATCCTCTCCCGATCGACGCTAGGCTTTCATGCTGCATTCTAAATGAAGCCTAACAACCTTTGATTGGTAAACATTTCTTTTGACAATGTGAACTCTTTCTTTTACATTTGTTCAGTGAATTTGTAATACGCACTTCTGCTGAAACGTTCTCTCGGCAGGAGCCTTTCTTACGCCTTTGCCGGTCCGTCGCACGAGCGGTTCTCTCCAAAGTAGTCGGCCCATTCTTACCAGAGGCGTGCATTTCGAAAATCTTATCAGTTATGCCGGTATACCCGGCAATTCATTTATCCAATTCATTGGAGTTTAATTATGAAACGTGCCCTTCTGCTCATCACTGTGCTTTTCTTGAACACCCTGGTTGCTCAGGAAAAACCAAAAACTGAAAACAGACTAACGGCTGCCGTTTTGGATTTTAAGATCATTTCCGGCATCACGGACGCTGAAGTTACGGCGCTTACCAGTAAATTTCGAAGTTCACTGATTCAAACCAAAAAGTATGATGTGCTGGAACGCGGCCAGATGGAAACCATTTTGAAAGAACAGGATTTCAGTCTAAGCGATAATTGTAATTCCGCCGAATGCGCGGTGCAGGTCGGGCAACTCCTGGCTGCAGAAAAAATGATCACGGGCGATATCGGAAAGATCGGCAGTACGTATACGGTCACGGTTCGCATCATCGACGTCAGCACGGGCAAGATCGAAGATACGCAGAGTTCGGAGTATCGCGGCGATACCGACGGGTTGATCAAGACTTTTGATCTCCTGGCTCAGAAGCTGACCGGCGTATACCGCTCCAAGGCGACGCTGTGGTACATCATGGGCGGTACGGCATTAGCCGGGGGTGCGGCCGCAGCGGTGCTTCTGCTAAGCGGAAGCAAAAGCGGAACTTCCGCCACCATAGGCAATCCGCCGGGGGCGCCATTAATTCCATAGATGAGAATGAACTGATAAAAAAGATTGAATAAAAAGCCATTACGGAAATAATAAAATCGAGAGTAATTATGAAAATATTTACCACCATCTTAATCGCCCTAATCTTGTCTCCGCGGGCTTCACAAGCGCAGTGGACCGGGAATCCTGTCGTACCTGTTAATGTGGTAACAAGAGACAGTCAACAAGCCAAACCAAAAATGATACCGGATGGTTCCGGTGGCGCTATAATAGTTTGGGAGGACTCCCGGTGGGGACGAAAGGACCTATTTGCACAACGAATTGATTCTAACGGAAATTTATTATGGGCACAAACCGGCGGGTATCCCACAGCATGGGGCGTAGAAATTTGCCCGGTTCAGCAGGGCGACCAAATTAATTCCGTAATAGTAAGTGACGGCAGCGGCGGTGCGTTTATTGTATGGGAAGACTCACGCGGAAGTGACAAAGACATTTACGGGCAACGGATTAATTCTTCCGGAGTCCGTCAGTGGGCCGATGTTGGTTATATAGTGTCTGGTTTTCAACTTGGAGATCAGGTCAATCCAAAAATCATCAGTGACGATAGCGGCGGCGCGATCATTGCCTGGGAGACATCCGGAGACATTTATGCGAAGCGCATCTTTGCAAATGGTGGCGATCGGTGGAATTCTTTTAATGCTTATGGCCTGCCAATTTGCACCGCCCTCAACAATCAGGATCAGGTGGCGATGGTCGGCGACGGCGGCCATGGGGCGATATTTACATGGCGGGACAATCGATCAACAGAGAAAGATATTTTCGCGCAACGGTATAATTCAAACGGGATCCGTCAATGGGTCGTAGGCTCCGATACCAATGGCATTGTTGTTTGTGATGCGTCAGACTCGCAGGAGCAACCGGCGATAGTAGCAGACGGTAGCGGCGGCGCGATTGTAACATGGGAGGACATGCGCGGAGGCTCCGACTACGATATTTACGCTCAACGTTTGAATTCTGCCGGAATTCGTCAGTGGGCTGCCGGTTCTGATTCCAACGGATTTGTTATTTGCAGTGCGTCCAGTCAGCAGACTCGCCCTCTGATAACCGCTGACGGCGCTGGAGGAGGCCTCATAACCTGGACAGATTTTCGCGGTGGAAATAACGACATATATTCTCAGAGAGTTAATTCCGCCGGTTCGGTGTTATGGACAACAGACGGGGTCGCGGTTTGTACAGCAACCGGAAATCAAAATACACCGGTTATGTCGTCCGTGGCCGGCGGGGGTGCAATCATTGCCTGGGAAGATGCAACTTCAGGAGCAAATTTTGCGCAGCGAATTAATTCTACCGGCAATTTGCTCTGGGCAGCCAATGGAGTCGCTGTGGTAAACCCTTTCAGTGGACCGCCTCCGTTCAGCAATCCTGCAATTGTAATTGACAATAATGGATTTACGATTCTTGCCGCCGACCGCTCGAATTCAAGTGCGTACGACATTTATGCACAAAGGATCAAACCTAACGGAACATTGGATGATAAAACTGTTCCACAGATTCCCCAAAACGTTGCCGCCGATTCAATGGTTGCAGGACAGGTCACATTGCATTGGAACAAAATTTCCGATTCCGATATGGCGCGATACCGAATTTTTATGGGTACCTCACCAAACCCGACAGTACAAATAGATTCCACGGCATTTAATCAGGTTAATGATACGCTAAGGGTCATAAGCGGCCTTACAGTAGGGACGCGGTATTATTTTAGAGTAAATGCGGTGGATAGTAACAGCCTCGTCAGTAATTTTTCGAATGAAGTGAGCGCCCTTGTAATCGCAGGAGAACCCACGGCACAACCGACCAATCTGAGATTTTCTTTATCGCCGCTGTATCCATTCACGGCTCTGACAGTTTCATTTACAGCCGCTGCCGGAAATCCGACCGGTTATATTGCCCTTAGTGATCCGGGCCTTGTGCTTTTCGATGGATCAAATTATAATGTCGGTTTTAACGGAGTTTTGTACATCGGCAGTGACACCACGTTTTACTTAACCGGATTATCCCCAGGGCAACACATTTTTATATCGATCTATGCATACAACAATTCAGGAAGCGCAATAGATTACAATACGACAAACCCCGATACCGGCACGGTACACACTCGAGCCGATCTATTTGCGCCTGTCGTATCACAAATTAGCGTGAACCCTAACCCTGTTAATCTGGGTAACGCGGTAACGGTTCAATGTATTGTGACCGACAGCGTTTCAGTTGATACGGTTATTCTTGCCTACAAAAAAGGATCGGATGTCGGATTTACGAATTCCGTCGGCATGCTGCATGATGGAGCGCTTTATAATGCATCCGTTTCAAGCACATCGGTAACCGCATCCGGTGTGATTTACCGAATCATTGCAAGGGACCAATCGGGTAACCGGGACACGACATTCGGAACAATACAGGTAACGATTCCGGCAGGCGCCGTTACGATTCAAAATACCAGCGGCAGTCCGTATACTTCAGGATTCCCGGACAAAATATGGAGAATGATTTCCGTGCCGCTGGATCTGGATGATAAAAGTGTGGCCACGGTTCTCGATGGTTTCGGCCCTCCAGGAAATAAAACGTGGAAACTTTTTGATAAGGACCAGGACATTAGCAACAGCACTACAGTCCAATTTGCTGTTGGCCGCTCATTCTGGCTTAAACAATTGAATGTTCCTAACGGCGTTGGCGGCAAACAAATTTCGCTTGCCGGCGGTAAAACGGTTAGCAGCAGTGTTGCACTGAATCTGGTTCCCGGATTTAACATGATCGCCAACCCCTTTACTTTCCCGATTGATTGGAATGCGAATACTAATGCCGGTCAAAATTCTTTTATCAAAGGACCTATCCGTTATGATGGCAACAAATACATTGGCCCGGGACAAGGAGATGCGACCCTATTTAACACTCTTAATCCGTGGGATGGTTACTGGGTTTACAATGCTTCTTCCTCTAGTCAAATTCTGACCGTCGAACCTATCGGCGCGTTAGGAAAAAGAATGGCTAAGCCTGCGCTTGCCGGATGGTATATTAATTTTTCTGCGAAGGCGGGAGAGTTTGAAGATAATTATAATTACGTGGGAGCGGCATCCGATGCGCTTGATGCTGAAGATCGGTACGATCTGCCGGAACTGCCGGTTATCGGAGATTACGTGAGCGTATCGTTCGATCACACAACGGCTTCCGGAAAGACAACGCCCTATACGATCGATTATCGCAGCGAAGCCGATGGCCATGCATGGCTCATGTCAGTAAGAACCAATATCAACCATCAAAAAACATATTTGCAATGGTCGGCTCAGAATCTTCCTGCCGATTACCAGATCAGAATCCTGGATGTTTCAAATAACAAGATAGTAGATGGATCAGAATACACGTTTGATAATCCACACGAGTCATTGCCCGTCGCTTTTAAAGTATTCGCGGGGACGAAAGATTTCGTAGAAACCGGAATCGCAAAAGCACAATCCGAATTGCCGACGACGTTCAAGCTTTCTCAGAATTATCCGAACCCGTTTAATCCGTCAACGAAGATTCGATACGAATTACCGACTACGGAAACGGTGAGCCTGGTGATTTACAATGCGCTTGGACAGGTTGTAAAAACTTTGGTAAGCCATCGTGCTCAGGGGATCGGGGTATATGAAATAGACTGGAACGGCACTAATCAAATCGGCCAATCGGTTGCTTCGGGAATATACATTTACCGTTTGCAGGCAGGCCGTGTAGTGAAAACGAAAAAAATGTTATTGATCAAATGACAATCAGTCGTTAATAAAATTCTTCACACGCCCAAAAACATAAAGTCCACAGCGATACCTCTGTGGACTTTATGTTTTATGCAGCCTTCGGCAAGCTTAGGCTGACCTTATTTTTTTATTATGAGTTAACCCGATAAGCATTTTATATTTGTAAGATTCCGTTTATCGGCGCACTCTGATTAAGGCAATGGCGCTTTTTCGATACAGCGCACGGTATCACGCGCAATGAGCAGTTCCTCATTGGTTGGAATCGACCACAATGTTACTGCAGATTTATCGTCAGAGAATAATCCTTCTTTTCCGTGCAATGCTTTATTTTTGTCCTGATCTATTTTTATGCCCATGATCTCCAAACCTTCGCATATTTTTGCGCGGATCAAATCGGAGTTTTCGCCGATGCCGCCGGTGAATATGAGCGCCTGGACATTGCCTATCGCCGCGATGTAAGAACCAATATATTTTCTAATTCGATAACAGTACATGGTGATGGCCAGTTTTGCGCGGCGGTCATCGTGTTCTTCCGCTTCGGCTATGATTTCCCGCATATCGTTGGTCAGGCCGGAAATGCCGAGCAGGCCGGATTCTTTATTGAGAATCGATTCCACTTCCGCGAGCGAATATCCTTCTTTGTGCGACAGAAACTGAATGATCGCGGGGTCGATGTCGCCCGAGCGCGTGCCCATGATCAGTCCTTCGAGCGGCGTCATGCCCATCGACGTATCGATCGAGTTGCCGTTTTTGATCGCGCAAACGGAACTGCCGTTGCCGAGATGCAGCGTGATAACATTAACCTGTTTTTTCTGCAGATTGTTCAGTAACCGGTAACGGTAGGCCACGTATCGGTGCGACGTGCCGTGGAATCCGTAGCGGCGAACTTTATAACGCCGGTACATTTGATAGGGGATCGCATACAAATAAGCATGATCCGGCATCGTATGATGAAAGGCTGTGTCAAAGACGGCGATCTGAGGAACGCCGTTTCCAAAAATGTCATTGATAGCGTACACGCCTTTCAAATTAGCGGGATTATGCAGGGGCGCTAATTCAATACAGTCTTCAATATCCCGTATAATTTGTTCGTTCAGCATAACCGATCGTGTGAATTTTTCACCGCCGTGCACCATCCGGTGACCGACGGCGTGTATGTCTTTCAGCGATTTAATGTTCGGGATATTGGCTTCCTTGGAAATGATCCACTTGACGATCTTGTCAATCGCGATCTTGTGATCGCGGATCGGCGCCGTTTGCTTCACCGGAGGATTTCCCTCCGCCTTAAAAGAAATAATCGATTCGCTTCCGATGCGTTCAATGATGCCGGAAACCAATTTTTTATCACCGCTTTTTGTTATAAGATCCAGATCCGTTTCGATGACTTGAAACTTTACGGAGGAACTCCCGCTATTTAATACAAGTATATTCATATACCACCTCAATTTTTGTTGAATTTAATACAATCAAACTGAAAAACCAATGACAACGGTCATGTTTTGAACTACAAGAAACACCTGATTTTCCCTGATTTATCTTCGACCCTTGCTGCATAAATATACACTTTGATTCGATTGAAAATGAGAGCTATTAATCATAAATTAGATCGGCGAATATTTTTTCAGGAAACGAGAAAGGTTAAAAAACCCTGAATTGTTGAGCCTTTAGTATCGCTTTCATAAAATTGTTATCTTGCTTCAACAGAGATCTAAAAACTAACTGACGCGATGCAGCCTAATATTGATATTTATTCCATCATTGGTATTATTGGTTTTATTCAAGGAATTTTTCTCTCCATAGTATTGGTTTTTCATCGGACGGGGAATCGAATTGCCAATTATTTTTTAGCGGCCTTTTTGTTTGTTTTTTCAATAGACATCTTGGGGACGATTGCCGATTATGCCGGTTACTATTTTCTGTTTCCCAATTTATATCTTATTACCGACCCATTAGATTGGGCTGTCGGCCCATTGTTGTTTCTGTATGTTGTGGCTCTAACCCAGAAGGGGTTCAGGCTAAAAAAATATTATTTTTTGCATTTCGTTCCTTTTATTCTGCTTGGTTTGGTTTTCGCTCCGATTTGGTTTCAAAGCGCAGAATGGAAATTGGACTTGATCAAAGAATCATATAACGAAAGACTAACTAATACGGGCAGTTCAGATAATTTTCAAAGCAAGATTGTAATAGCCTTATTTTTTTGTACACAGCCCTTGGTTTATATTATTTTGATATTTAAAACGCTTCATCAACATACGATGAATCTGAAAAATCAATTTTCTACCATCGGAAAAATTAACTTAAAATGGATTACTTATCTTTTGATCATCATTACCCTGATTTGGATGGCATGGTTCATTCTATTTTTGAATCTGTCCAATTCTGATGACGTGATCATATTACCGGTTATTTTTTCATTTTTTGTCTATGGCATGGGGTATTTTGGTCTTCGACAGCCAGCTATTTTTGCGCAGGAACAAGAAGCATATGTGACTAAATATGAGAATTCACCTTTAACAGACGATCAATCAAAACACTATATGTTAATATTAACAGAGCTGATGGAAAAGGAACAATTATATATAGATTCCGATCTCTGTCTTGACACATTGTCGCATAAGTTGAGTCTCCCTGCTCGTTATGTATCTCAGATTATCAATGAACAAACAAAGCAGAATTTTTTTGATTTTGTCAATCGATACCGAATTGATCAAGCTAAACGCTTATTATTGGAAAGTAAGGACGGACGGACGAATATTTTGAGTATTGCTTATGACGTCGGGTTTAATTCTAAATCGGCCTTTAATACAGCTTTTAAAAAATATACGCACTCAACACCCTCAGCCTATAAAAAATCTGTCACTTAGATAACCCTGTTTCTTAAAGGTTTAAGAACATTTACGATTATTTTTTAGTTCTGATGAATGCATCAGGACGATATTTTCTATCTATTTTCATATTATTACAAGTGGAAACAAAAAACTAAATTATGAAAGTAATACTATGAAAAAAACGCTCTTAATAATCGTGATTGCAAACTTTTTATTTGGCTGTTCCGCGGACACTTCTGATCGTAAAGATTTTATTTTTATCCAAATGCTTAAAAAATATGATCAATCATCGGCTTTGAGTGTCGTTCGTAATGATACGGTATTGGCCGATTATAATGCCAATGTACTATTACCTTTGGCCAGCACTGCGAAAACTCTTATCGCATTAGAATACGCCAAACAAGCGGCTGCAAATGAAATCAATCCGGATTCGATGATCAATCTGGATTGTCTCGAGCGGTTTTATATCGAAGGAACGGACGGTGGGGCGCATCCGATGTGGATAAATTATTTGAATCAAAATAACTTAATTATCAACCATCAAGTGCCATTGAGAGAGGTCGCACGAGGCATGATTGATTTCAGTTCAAACGCAAATACGGAGTTTTTGATGGAACGACTCACTTTGGATAGGATCAATCAACAGATAACCGAACTGAATGTAGAACATACACCCATGTATTATTTTATTTCAGCGCTCGGCATCGGTTTGGACAGGTCTATCGCGCAAGATTCATTGATTCGCTTTCTAAATAATCTGAGTTTTGAAGAAAGATCTCATCACGCCGAAATAATTCACGGCAAATTGGCAACCGATTTCGATGGTACATTTAAGGCTAGTCTAAATGAGCAGAACCTGAGCCTGAGCGCTCAAAAAATATGGTCAGACCATCTGCCGGCGTCTACTGCTAAAGCGTACGTTGATATAATGAAAAAAATAAATGACCGAAATTTTCCATCTGAAATACTGTTTCATATCGACGAAGTGTTTGATACGCTCACCCGCTTAAGTCCTGCAAATCGGGAACTATTTTATCATGCAGGCGGCAAAGGCGGGGACACGGATTGGATATTGACTCTGGCTTTCTATTTTAATGAAAAATCAGGTTCAAAAACCGAGTTTGCAGTTTTCTTTAATAATCTTTCAGGAGCTGATAAATACAGCCTGGAAAACAACATAAATAATTTCATGGTTAAATTGATTGAGGATTCCGATTTTAGGGAAGAGTTAATAACCAATTTTCGTAACTAGTTTCAACATCCGGAAAGGTGTACATTTCTAAATATGAGTAACTGTATCTTAAGAATCTTTACGTTGCTGTTTTTGTATTTAGGCAACAGTTATGGTCAAACCCAAATCACCGGTGTTGTAAAAGATGCGGATACGGACGAACTGCTGATCGGCGCCAATGTTTTTCTGAAGGAAACCAAGCGGGGCAGCGTTACCAATACGAACGCGTACTTCTCCATTCAGGCCGATGAAGGCGTGTACACTTTGGTGTCGCAGTACATCGGTTACAAAAATTATTCGAACCGCGTTGAACTAAAAAAGGGTGAAAAAAAGTATATAGTCATCCGCCTGCATCCTGAACAAATTGAAGGCGAAACGATAACGGTGATGGCCGACAGGGATGAAGTTGCCAATCGGATAGAAACCAGCGTGATCGACGTGAAACCGACCCAGGTTAAGAAATTACCGGGCGCATTTGAGGACGTGTTCCGCTCCGTCGCAACTTTGCCCGGCGTGATCTCGACGAGCGATTTTAGTTCGCAGATCGTCGTGCGCGGCGGGAATCCCGATCAGAACCTGATATTATTGGACGGAGCAGAATTATTTAATCCCTACCGGCTCTTCGGTGTGACCAGCGCTTTCAATCCGCAAACCGTGTCGAGTTTTGAACTTTCTCAGGGAGGATTTCCCGCCCGTTTCGGTGACCGCTTGTCCGGTGTGCTGCAAGTTCAGAACCGAAACGGTAATTTCGAACGGGTATTCGTCGGTAATATTAACGCGAGCATTACGGATGCCAATCTGATTTTTGAAGGCCGGTTGCCTCAAGAGGTAAACGGCTCGTGGCTTTTTACGACGCGGCGAACGTATTACGATCTGGTAGCCAATAAATTTATTGACGGCGCCACGGCTTTGCCGTTCTTTCTCGATTTTCAAGGTAAGATCTCGGTTGCGCCGTGGGAAAAACACAGTTTTTCCTTTCTCGGAATTACCAGCCGGGAAGGCGTGGATATCACCGCGCCCGATCAAAAAGACGGCGACAGTATCCGGGTTTTCAATACCTCGCACAATAATCTGCTCAGCGGTTCCTGGTTCTACGCGCCGGCCGACAACCTGACCATAACGTCGATAATGTCTTATTATCAGAATCCTAATCGCAGTGATTTCGGAGGTAGCGGTGAATTCGGTAATGCATCCACCATTGACACGGCGCAGCTTTTCAGCGTTAATTTACAGCAGAACATTTCCAGTTTCACGCTGAAGCAGGAGTATGACTATAGGATCAATGCGGAGCATCAACTGGAGAGCGGTTTTCAATACCAGACGGTCACCTCCGATATCCGATGGAAAGTAAAACAAACCATTATCTCCGGTGGAAACAACGGCAATGAGGGCGGGGCGAGTCTGCCGCAATTCTTCAGTTCACCCCGCAGAGGAAAAGTCAAGCTGGGCGTATATGCGCAGGATACATGGAAACTGGACCCGAAGTGGACGCTTCAGGGCGGACTGCGCTTCGATTATGCCGAGATCAATGACCGCTACTCGATGTCGCCGCGCCTCAATGCGGTGTATAAACTGAACGATCAAACCCGCTTCAAAGGCGCATGGGGCGTGTATTACCAGTCTCCCGGTTACGAGAAATTTGTCAATCAAAACTTCTTTGTCGACTATTCAAAAAAAATCGACATCAAGCCGGAAATGGCCATACATTACATTTTGGGGATGGAACATTTTTTCAACAGAAAAACTTTGCTCAAAACGGAGGTGTATTATAAACCGTATTACAACCTGATCGCAGGAAAAGAACTTGTGATCAATGACGGCACGAATACGGTGCCCATTCTGTTTCAGGACGCGTTTGGAAATCCGATCAGCCCTGCGGACTCGGCGGACATTATCGCGCGAATTGATCGACGCACCGTCAGCACCGTGCCGAGCAACGGCGGGAAAGGGTATGCGTACGGATTTGAAGTTTTTTTGCAGCGGGATAGCAAATCGGCCAAAGACAAATTCAGCGGATGGGTTTCCTACGCGTATTCGGTCGCAAAACGGAAGACGTATGGAACGCAATCGTATTTTGATTTCGATCAGCGGCACACGCTCAGTTTGGTTGGAAATTATTTATTCAAGCGGTGGTTTGAATTTTCAGCGAAACTCAAAGTCGGTTCGGGATTTCCGGCGACCGCGCCCGTGGGTTCGGTTCCTCAGCAATTTATCGTCGATACGAAAGACGCCAACGGATACGGCGACGGCGTGGCCGACTCTATCATCGTTCGTTTTGACCCCAACGGCCGTCTGGTGCAAACGATCCATTTCGGCGGAGAAGAAAATAAGAATCTAAAAAGGCTGCCTGTGTATCACCGTCTCGACCTGCGCGCGTCGTTTTATGCCCGTTTCTGGGGCGCGAAGTGGACGTTTTATCTTGACGCGATCAACGTGTATGATCAAAAAAATGTTTTTCAATATGATTACGAATTCCGGAAAGCCCGAAACTCGACCGGGCAAAAGGAAATTGTTTACGACAGTAACGGCCAGCCCGTCATCAAACGGAGTAAGACTTTAGAATTTCCGTTCCTGCCGACTATCGGACTGAGCATGGTGTTTTAGATATAACCTCACCCTGTCCCTCTCCTCAGCGAGGAGAGGGCACGTACTTTCTCGATTAGTACGTCCCCTTCTCCTTTTCAAGGAGAAGGGACAGGGTTGAGGTTGGAAACCCGATCCCGTGATCGAACGCAGCAAAACCCACGAATTTCCGTTCCTGCCGGCGATTAGATTGAGTATGGTGTTTTAATTTGATTTGCCGATTTTGAGAAAAAATTATCAAAAAAAAAGATTGACAATATAATTTCGATTGTCTAGAATTAGGGTAGCCTAAATGTTTTGGGTTTGATTTATCGTGGCAAATTCAAATGTCTAATTCCCTTACTATCAAAAAAACCGGGTTGAATATCTCAACCATTGCCTCCAAGACAACAGTTAACCAAACAGGTGGAAAAATGCGTTTTTTACAAACAGTTTTTGTATTAGGTGTCACGTTGTTATTTAGCACAGGATGCGCTTCATTTAAAGAGATTTCTGAAACACAAAAAACTTACGGTTTACGGAGAATGCCGAATGCAGAAGATTTTCCGAATTCGGATGCAGTTACAGTTATTGAATCGCATTTTATTGACATGAATTTTGATACGAATGACAATATTTATACCGTTGAAGAGACGCATGTAGTGCAGCGTGTTTTTAGGAATTTTGACAAATATGCCAATGTAGAAATTATGCTTGATCATGATGACAAACTCATGTCCATCGAAGCACGAACGATTAACCCTGAAGGTGAGGTCGTCACGTTATTGTCTACAGATTTTCATACTGCAACCGGTGTCACTTACGAATCTGAATTTATTTCGGATCGAAAAGCGATTCGGTTTGCATTCAAGAATGTCCAAGCCGGTTCAGTGCTAGAATACAAATGTCGTATACTGAGTGATTTTGCATACGGAGGAGTTACTTGGCATGTACAACAAGACATTCCGGTAATTTTGAACGTAATGAAATTATCTGTCCCTACCTATTTGGTTGATAAGCTGACTTTGCTCGATGAAAATCAAAAAGAATACAAGTGGGATTGGATATACAAGGCTTATGGAATGGATATCGGCCAACCTACAGTTGAAAGACCTCTATCAAACCAGGTTGAGGACGAACAAAAATATATTTTTACTTGGAAACTAAAAAAAATTCATAGCTTTCAACGGGAGCCCTTTTGCCCGCCGTATACAGAAACAGTCGGACATGTAAGATTTGCAACAAAAACATCTTGGAACGGCATTGCTAAGCGTTACATGGATCGGTTTTGGAATCCACAGGCGTTGATTACACCAAAAGTATTGGAAAAAACGAATCGAATTATTGAAGGAGTTTCCAGTGATGAAGAGAAGGTTCGTCTTTTGAGTAATTATGTAAAATCGATTCGGTATACGGCTATACAACTCGGAGACGGTGGATATAGACCACGAAAACCTCAGGAAGTGATAGATACGCAATACGGTGACTGCAAGGATAAATCGACACTTCTCATAACCATGCTGCGATCTATTGGTATAGTTGCAAAACCTGTACTAGTCAGAACATACAACCGAGGACAACTCGATCCTGAATTTCAAGGTATGGGTTGGTTTAATCACATGATCGCCAAAGTTGAGTTGCCCGATCAGACCCTTTGGATTGATCCGACTTCAGAAAACTCACAATTCGGCGAACTTCCATGGTTAGATGAAGGCGTATGGGTTTGCGTGCTGGATTCCAACAAAGCTCAAATTGAAAAAACACCCGTTCGCGATCAAAATCAGAACAAAATGGACGTTAAAATTCAAGCCGTGTTGTTCGGAGAATCGGGCATGAATTTCCATTTTGTAATTGAGCATTACGGCAACTGGGCTTTGTTCCTTAGCAACGAACTCAAGGATCTATCTTTATCCGATCTTCAAAAATACTGCAAAAGCCTGGTTGCGGATGAATTTCTGAACTCCAAGATTCAAAACATAAAGCTGTCCAAACGAGAAGGGATAGATAAACCTCTTACCTTGGAATTTGATGCCGTAATGCCTAACGCCATTCAGCAACAAGGTGACCTTTGTTATGCTAAAATCGATCCGTTTAAAATGTTTGAGAGTATGACATGGTTATCCTCTGAGAACCGGAGATATCCTATTCGTTACAGCTATCCATATTCCGTTCACAAAACGGTTCAAATCAAACTATCGGATGCCTATAAGGTAAGGAATTTACCAAAAACATTGAAACTCAGCACGTATGATCTTGACTATATGAGTTCGTATGAAAATCAATCCGATTCCGAATTGATTTTCAAAGAAGATTATGCGGTTAAATCACGCGAAATTCCTGCTTCAGAATATCAAAGCATCCAGACATTTTTTTCCAGGATACAGAACAGCTCTGCGGAGAAAGTGGTACTTACAAAGTGAAAATTGAATTAGAAAAAAAATGAGGTTTATTATGATTTCCAAATCTATTCAACAATTATTCTACAGTTCGGTATTATTTATAATTCTGATAACCCCAAGTGAGGTTTTAGGGCAGAGTGATTCCTTATATCGAGAATCATTTCCGGATGATTTGTTTTTGGAACAAGATAAGATAGATATGTTGAAAACACCCGGTTTCGTAATTCCGAACAAGAAAATTCACATTATTATGGGATATAGCCAAGAGTTTTCAGCGACAAAGAGTCAGTTTGAAAAGAGATTTGGAACTTCTTCATCTGGATTAACCACGTTGTCGGGAGTTTTTGTGGGCGCTGAATTTCAGATATCTCCAAGACTAACGACTTACGCGCATTTTGTGCTTCCACAAAAATTGAATTCAAAACTTGTTTCACCATACGTATCGCTAAGCTTTGAAACAAAACATGAACTGTCATATGGCACGATTTTTCGTCTGGGGACGATCTTCGATTTAAAACGGTATTCACATTGGGATGTAAGCGCTGGAATTGGAACAGACATACAAAACACTTCTATGAAAAGTACCTTGTTGAGTAATAAAAACGCGATTCCGAACTCCGTCTTAATTATTACCAACAAGAACCAAAGTAGTATTTCATTCGGTGTTTTTGGAACAGCTTGTGCTGACTATTATGTTTCAAATGCGATTTCCATTCAAGCCAAACTGCAATTGAACCTCAGGCCAGTTCCAACTAAAATCAAAGAACAACAACTTATAAGGCGCGCTAATCTATATTTTGGGTCCTATGATTATATTGTGAATACGTTTTCGACGTTTAATACAGGAGGAGCCGCTATGGTATTTGAACTTGGGGCTCGCTGGCATTTAAGTAACTGAAAGCATAATAAAAAATCTTCCCTCTTGACATCTTTCATGAAACTTTTTATATTGGAAACCGTAGAAACGAACTAAGTTTCCTATAAATGTAGCAGATTTAATGATTTAAACTGCTAATTTTTTTAACTTTATGGAAACCGGAAACACTGAAATAGTTTCCTGATAATCGAGGAGAAAATATGTCGGAAGAAATGGAAACCAAACAAAGAATCATGCGTGCCGCAGGGGAGAAGTTCATCCAATATGGATTCAGCAAGGTTACGATGGAGGAAATCGCCGAAGAACTGGGCATGAGCAAGAAAACACTGTATCAGCACTATGACAGCAAAATGGTTTTACTGCAAGAATTGGTGGCACACAAGGTCGGAGAATGTAATGGCTTTATGTGCGGATTGACCGATACCAAAGACATGGCCTTCGTGGAAAAATTAAAAAAGATGATTGAGTTTGTCGGAACCCTGTATACCAGCTTCAATAAACATTTTGTCGACGATATGCGCAAGCACGCCCCGGAAGTTTGGAAAGTGATCGATGACCATCGGAGGAAACATATTGTGGAAGAATTCGGGCAACTCATCAGAGAGGGCGTTGAAAAAGGAAAATTTCGCAGCGATGTGGATGAAAAGTTGTCCACGCTGATCATGCTTACTTTGGTGGAAAATTTGATCAACCCGGAAACATTATCGACATTGCCTTATACTGCATCGCAAATTTTCGAGAACATTTCAAAAATATTCTATGAAGGCTTCCTTACGGAAGAAGCGCGAGCGGAATATATTCGTCATGAAAAAGAAATTCAGAATTTAATTTAAGTTATTTTATTTGGAGAGAATCTATGAACCTGCTGAAAGCGATATTTTTCTGGAGCATAATAGCGTGGCCCGTTCTGTCGGCGCAGGAGCTGCGGAAACTGACCGTCGAAGAAGCCCTACAAATCGGGCTTGAAAACAGCAAATCCCTGCACGCGTCGCAAATGAAAGCCGAGTCCGCTTCGGCTAAAAAATCAGAAACTAATGCGGCCCGGTTGCCGTCGTTGAAACTAACTGCGGGCTATACGCGGTTGAGCGACGTACCGCCGGGACAGTTTTCGATACCGGCCAATGCTTTCGCCCCGGGTGTTCCCGTTACCGACGTCACAAGCACGCTGTCACCAACTATTCTGAATACCTATACTTTGAAAGCTACCGTGCAGCAGCAACTTTTTACAGGCTTTCGTCTGGAAAATAATTCGAAGGTAGCGGAACTTTCAGAAAAAGCTAGCAGGCAGGATCTCGAAAAAGATAAAACCGACATGATCTATGCGATTCGTCTTGCGTATTGGAATTTGTTTAGAGCAACGGAAGTTAAAAAAGTGGTCGACGAGAATGTAGATCAGGTTCAAGCGCATCTGAAAGACGCGCAAAATCTGCTCGCGCAGGGTATGATAACCAATAATGATGTGCTCAAAGTTCAGGTACAGCTCTCCAGCGTCCGGTTACTTCAGATCGACGCAAGAAACGGCGTAGAATTATCGATGATCAATCTGAATAACCTGATCGGCTTACCGCTTGGAACGCAGATCGAGATTTCATCGGTGATCACAAATGACCCGATGGTGTTTCAGGAAGTGTCCGCTCTGATCCAAAAAGCAGCAGATCAAAGACAGGACGTCAAGGCGCTGGAATACCGTTTACAGGCGGGCGATGCTTCGGTAAAAATTGCCCAGGCAGGTTATTATCCGCAGGCTTCGTTAACCGGAAATTATTATTACAACAGCCCCAATACGCGTTACTTTCCGACGCGAGACCAATTCAAAACCGGATGGGATGTCGGTGTAACGGTAAATTTTGATGTATGGAACTGGGGCGCCACGAAATATCAAACGAAACAGGCGCAGGCGCAAGTTGCTCAGGTTAAAGACGCGCTTGGATTACTCAAGGACGGCATTAGCCTGGAAGTTACGCAAAATTATTTAAACCTCCGGAAAGACAAAGAAAAAATAGAAGTTGCAAAACAAAGTATAGCGGAAGCCGAGGAAAGTTACCGCATCACCAGTGAAAAATTTAAACGCGGCGTTGCGCTTACGACAGACTTGCTCGACGCGGAGGTAGCGGTGCTGCGGGCCAAGACGGATCATACCGATGCGCTTGTGGAATACGAATTGGCCGAAGCGAGGTTATTAAAAGCCATTGGAGAAAAATAGATGGTAACCGCAAGAGCGCGCAAAGTTATTTAGAAATGTAAATGTAAAAACGGTAAGATATTAATATAAAAGGAGAAAACATGAAATCATTAAAGGGCATTTTACTGATCGCATTTATTCTGGGAGCAGTTATCACCGTGCTCCTTCACAACAAGGCTACCAGCGCGTCAACGGCAAGGAATGACAAAATGACCACATTCCCCGTTTCTGCTGCAATTGCGGGAAAAGAAACAATGGAAGAGAGTTTGAGTATGGTCGGCACGATTGTTGGCAATAACGATGTAGCCATCGTATCTGAAACGCAAGGCCGTGTCGTTTCCGTTTATGCGAAAATCGGCGATTATGTACCGGCAGGATCGCCCATCGTACAGGTGGATGACGAAGTGAAGCAGTCCAACTTCAAGGCGGCCGAAGCAACTTATGAAAAAGCAAAAAAAGATTTACTGCGTAATGAAGAGCTTTTCAAAGACGGTACTATTACGGAATTACAGATGGAAGCGTCGCGGCTGGCGTATGTAGGCGCGGAGAACCAGTACATCGTCGCCAAACGTCAGTTAAATGATACGCGCATTAAAACGCCGATAGACGGCATGGTCACTGCGCGAACCGTGGACATGGGCGTGATGATTCAGCCCGGAATGACCATCGCCAATGTGGTTGACATTTCCAAACTTAAAGTTAAACTCAATGTTGCTGAAAACGACGCATTCAAGTTAAAAGCAGGCGATAAAGTTGAAATTACCACGGAGGTTTACCCCGGACTGACTTTTGCCGGAAAGATCGAGAGCGTCAGTTCTAAAGGCGATGAAGCCCATACCTACCCGGTTGAAATGTCTCTTGCCAACAGCAGGGAGAATCCATTAAAGGCGGGGATGTTCTGCCGTGTTAATTTTGTTTCAGTTCTCGGTATGGAAACCATCGTCATTCCAAGAGAAGCGGTGATAGGCAGCATTAAGGATCCGAAAGTGTATGTGATTGAAAACGGCATTGCACGACTACGCAGCATTATTGCCGGGAATGAATCCGGAACGAAATTACAAATTTTACAGGGATTGAAGGACGGGGAAAAGATCGTTGTCGCCGGACATAATAATCTGAAAGACGACGTTCCCGTAACCATCATGCAATAACGAAAATTAGAAATGAAAAACATTTAACGAGAAATGAATAATAAAAAAGTGAACCATGGAGACGTCGACATTAGGCATAAAAATAGATTGTTCAAAACGTCTTAGCCATTTTTGATTATTGGTTAAATGTTATTTATTGAAATTAAGAGCCGTTACAAATAGGAGATAACTATGACCTTAACAGAATTAGCCATAAAGCGTCCGTCCTTGATCGTGGTGATCTTCACGGTTCTCGGCGTGCTGGGGCTTTACAGTTATTCACAATTAAGCTACGAATTGCTTCCCAAGATAAGTCCGCCGGTTCTGACCGTAACGACTTTTTATCCGGGCGCCTCGCCGAACGAAGTTGAAACGTCGGTGACAAAACTTGTGGAAGATGCGGTATCGAGTTTGGATGAGATCTCGGCGGTCAATTCAACCTCGCAGGAAGGGCTGTCTCTCGTGACGGTTGAATTTAATCAGGCGGCGGATATCGACATTGCTTTGCAAAATGCGCAGAGGAAGGTCGGCGAGATCGCAGCACGCCTCCCGTCGGATGCAAAATCTCCGACGTTGTCTAAATTCGCCATCGATGAAATGCCGGTGATCCGTATGGGCATTCTCAGTTCAAAGCCGCCGCGTGAATTTTATCAATTTTTGAAAGATCACGTGAAGCCGCGCTTTTCACAATTACCGGGCGTAGCGCAGGTTACGATGATCGGGGGGGATGAACGCGAGATCAAAATTAATTTAGATCCCGGGAAACTTCGTTCCTACGGACTGTCCATTGCGCAGGCGGCGCAGGCTATCAAGTATTCCAACCTTGATTTTCCGACCGGAAAGATCAAGGATGTGGACGGGCAATTTATTGTACGCGTGGCCGGTAAGTTCACCTCCATCGACGATATCCGAAATACCGTCATTTCGCGTTCACGGCAGGGCGGTGAAATAAAAGTTTCCGATATAGCCGAAGTACAGGACGGACAAAAAGATTATACCAATATAAGCCGCATCAACGGGAAAACTGCCGTCGGTATGCTGATCCAGAAACAGTCGGATGCCAATGCCGTCGAGATCAGCAAACTGGTGCGCAAAGAAATTATTAAACTGGAACAAGATTACAAAGATATTCAGTTGAAGTTTGACATCGCGCAGGACGGATCGCTGTTTACCGTTGACGCGTCGAATGCAGTTAAAACGGACCTAGCCATTGCCGTTATGCTTGTTGCGCTGGTCATGTTATTATTCCTGCACAGTCTGCGTAATTCCGTTATCGTCATGATCGCCATCCCGGCTTCGCTGATATCTACATTCACGGCGATCTATATGTTCGGATTTTCATTAAACCTGATGACGCTGCTGGGACTGTCGCTGGTGGTGGGAATTCTTGTGGACGACTCGATCGTCGTTCTGGAAAATATATATCACCACATGGAAAAAGGACAGGAGCGCAGAACGGCAGCCTTAACCGGCCGAAATGAGATCGGATTTGCAGCGCTCGCGATTACGCTGGTAGACGTCGTTGTATTCCTGCCGCTGGCTATGACCACGGGCTTGATTGGAAACATTATCAGGCAATTTGCCGTCGTGGTCGTGGTGTCCACTATTTTAAGTCTATTTGTTTCGTTCACCATAACGCCGATGCTTGCGTCGCGATTTGCCAAAATTGAACGATTGACAAAAAACACGCTGCTTGGACGCTTTGCGCTGGCTTTTGAGTCTATCTATGAAAGATTCAGCGGCCATTATATGAACTTACTCAAATGGAGTTTGGCCAATAAAGGAAAAATATTTTTATTAACCGTGGTCTTATTTTTTGCTTCCCTGTCACTGGTTCCGCTTGGGTTTATCGGATCCGAATTTGTAGCGCAGTCCGATCGCGGTGAATTTGCCGTAACGATTGAACTGCCGTCCGGCTCGACAATTGAACATACCAATTATGCAACGCAGGAAGTCGAGCGGATTCTTTTTGCGATGCCGGAAGTGGATAAAGTTTTTACCAATGTCGGCGCATCCAACGAAGGATTCATCGGGCAAGCATCTAACTATTCATCCGAATTGAATGTGGCCTTAATTCACAAATCACAAAGGAGCAAATCTACGGATGAAATAGGATGGGAAATAAAACAACGGCTTCAGCAAATTCCAGGAATGAAAGTCCGGGTTAATCCCATCGGAATTTTCGGTACTGCAAATCAGACGCCGGTTCAGATCATCGTCAGCGGGCCGACCCGCGCGGAGGTTAGCGCGGCGGCAGATCGTGTGGCAGCTATACTCGGCGACATTTCAGGAACGGCGGATATCCGGCTTTCATCCGAAGAAGGTAAACCGGAGTCGCGCGTAGAAATCGCTCGCGAAAAAATGGCGGCATTTGGATTGACGATTGCAGATATCGGTAATACGCTCAGCATCGCGCTTGCAGGGGATGACGAATCGAAATTCAGGGACGGAGATAACGAATATGATATCCGTATCGCGCTGGACGAGTCGGATCGATCCAGAACCGGCAAACTTGGAAGTATCGTATTTTTCAATCGACGCGGGGAACAGGTCGAACTACAGCAATTCGCGACCATTGTTCACGCGAGCGGGCCGACTAAACTTCAGCGACGCGATCGTAATAATTCGATCACCGTTTTCTCACAAGTCATCGGACGCCCCAGCGGGAGTGTGGGTGCGGATTTTGAAGCAGCAATGAAGAAAGAAGCCCTACCGCAAGGAGTGAGCATTGCCTATGCAGGGGATCTGAAGAACCAGGCTGATTCTTTTGGCAGTTTAGGACTCGCATTGATCGCAGGTATCTTATTTGTTTACCTGATCATGGTGGCATTGTATGATTCTTATGTTTACCCTTTTGTTGTATTGTTCTCGATACCGGTGGCTATGGTTGGCGCACTTTTGGCGCTTGCGCTTATGATGAAGTCGCTATCGATCTTTTCAATGTTAGGTATTATTATGTTGGTCGGACTGGTTGCAAAAAACGCAATTTTACTGGTAGATCGCACTAATCAAACCCGGCTGGAAAACGGGTTGTCCACGTATGATGCTTTGATCGAAGCCGGTAAATCGAGGCTGCGACCGATTTTGATGACGACGCTTACCATGATATTTGGAATGCTTCCGATCGCACTGTCGACCAGTTCCGGTTCGGAATGGAAAACCGGTTTGGCCTGGGCGCTGGTAGGCGGTTTGACCAGCTCGATGTTCCTGACCTTGCTTCTGGTTCCGGTGGTCTATAGTAAGGTGGATCAATGGAAAGAAAAACTGCCGCGTTTGTTTGGAAAAGTTTTTTGGTCCATGGAAAATGAATTGTCCGACGCCGGAACGGCAATACGCGACAACGGCCGTAAAGAGAAAATAAAAGAATTGGCGAAAACCTAAGCGGGCTTGTATCTGTATTCAATCTCTCCTCGATAATTTGACTTGAGGAGGGCTTTTTTTTATTGTATTATGGCTCAGTCAAATTGTTAATTTTATTTATTAATTATGCAGCCTAAAAAAGTTTTTTACCGTCTCATAGTCGGTCTTTTTATTATTCAGTCAACAGCCTCTGTCACATTCTCGCAAGATGTAGCAGATTCACTGGTTCAGAAGAAAAACAAACTATTTTATTTTCCGATCATTTTCTGGACACCGCAAACAAGACTCATGGGCGGCGGTTCGGTTGGGTATACGATGTACAAAAGTATAGGTGATAGTACGCCGTCTCCGTCCGTCATATCCGTCTATGCGGTATATACGCAGCGCAATCAGTCCGACATTACGCTGAGTTATGAAAATCACTGGAACAAGGACCGATGGCACTTTCAGACAACGGGGAGCTATACCGAATGGTTCAATCTGTTTTATGGCATAGGCAATAGCACTACAGATTCAACTTATGAGGAATATACTCCAAAAACATTGGCGTTTCGCGTGAAATTGTCTAAAACCGTTCGCCCACATCTGCAGATAGGATTAGTTACCGAATTCGATTACAGCAGGGTTGTTAAAAGCGAGGCCAACGGTTATTTTGCAAATCTTAATATTCCGGGCGAGAAGTCCGGCCTCTCATCGGGACTGGGTGTCAGCGCAGACTATGATTCAAGAGACAGCAAAATTTATCCTGCGCGCGGCAAATATCAGCAATATTCACTGATTCCGTTCCACGCAACCTTGGGAAGCGATTACAATTTTGTGAGATTTGTTGCCAACGTCCGCCAGTATTTTTCGCCTTTTGAAAGTCATGTTATTGCGTATCAGGCTTATATGAGTTTGATCGCGTATAATCCCCCTTACTACAAAATGTCATTATTTGGCAGTGACGGATTGATGCGGGGGTATTATCCCGCCAGATTCCGCGACCGCAATATGGTTGCATTTCAGGCGGAATACCGTATGCCGTTATTCTGGAGAATTAGCGCTGCAGGTTTTGGCGGTTATGGAGATGTCGCGCATGATGTAAAAGATTTCAGATTACAAGAACTAAAATACTCAGTAGGATTTGGAATTCGTTTTATCATCGACCGGCGCACAAAGTCATGCGTTCGGCTGGATATTGCTGTGGGAAAGAATTCGGCGTATCCCACCATTGCCATAGGTGAAGCCTTTTAGAGGCGAGCAACAAAACATCTCCGGCAGAATAATGCAGACTATTTTATCTGAGCGGCAGTGGAGTTGTTGCTGAATATTTTTGAATCGCAAATACTATAAAATAAAAAACCCGTACGACTGAATCGTACGGGTTTTTTTATTTGTTCGAGTAGAAATTATTTCAGAAAATTCATTTTTCGGGTGATAATTTCATTGCCTGCCTGCAGGCGATAGATATAAATTCCGCTGGACACCGCGGCGCCGAACTGGTTGCGGCCGTCCCACAGTTGATCATAATTTCCAGCCTTACGGTTCTCATTAATCAAAGACCGGATTTCCTGGCCAAGTATATTATAGATCTTCAGCGATACATGGCTTTCTTTCGGAATTCCAAAACGGATGGACGTTGTCGGATTAAAAGGATTAGGGTAGTTCTGATCGAGCGTGAGTTTGGCTGGAACGACCTGTCCTTTTTGGCCGCCACGAGCAACCTGCGCGAGTCCGCCGCTTAACGTCAGCGTATAGGCCGCCGTTGCGCCTGAATAGCCGTTAACTTTAACATAATAACGTCCGACTCCGGCAGTGTAGTTCCCGGTTTCCGGATTATTGACCGTGTAGCCGCGGGCGACTTCCGTCAACGCCGAATTGTACATATACCAATCTAAGTCGGCCGATCCGGTGATAGCTAACGTTACTCCTACATTACCTGCAGTACTTACGTCAAAATAATACCAGTCGTTATCGGTCGTGCTCGAGACGCTGCCGCTGACCGCTACGCCTGTTCCGACAGGTCCATCTGCGCTGGTCGACGCGCCGTTGTCTTCACTTTCAGCAGTGATCGGCGGCGTAGGGCCGCCGGTTGTACCTGTAACACTGATATCGTCAAACGACATACCGTCTGTCGCGATCACGTAATTATCATATTGTTGAAATCGAATCACAAAAGTACTCGTCATCGTCAAGCCATTGGATGCACAAAGCGCATCGATGTCGAGAGTGAATTGTGTGTAAACGGTGCTGTATGATGCCGGCAGGAATGTGTAGACTTTTGTAAAAGTCGATCCGCCGTTACTCGAGAAATACACGCCGTCGTTGGTATGGTTTTCATCGCCAAAATCTTTCCACCAAAAGGACAGCGTCGCATTTGTGTATCCCGACAGATTGACTTTGAGATCGGCATGGTTTTCAGAGTAGTTGTTATTTGTTGTGACATCCATGGTAAGATGATAGCTTCCGCTATGCGGCGCGTTGGCTGTTGTTCGAAGGATGCGGCCGAAACTATTGCTGCTGGATGTTGCCCAGTATGCGTCGAGCGCCGTTTCAAATCCAAAGGAGTAAGGTAGAGTTGCATAACCTCCGGACGGAACCGTAATAGTGAAGTTCGCGTTGCTGACGTCGTTCGTTGCAGCGTTTAATGCATCGGATACGCGCACACGGCCTTGTGTCGTTGCAGAACTCGGAACCGTCCAGGCTTCCGTTCCGTCATTAGCAGTAGAGGTAGAAATAACGGTATAGTTCGTTCCGCCGTCAAGCGAATATTCCAGTTTTACATTGGCGATAGTGCCCGTGCTCGTCCAGGTAATAGTAGTGGAATTTCCGCCTGTCAGATTTTCTCCGCCATTTGGAGCCGTAACAGTCACGGAATTCGTCGGAGCAACGGTGATGGTAAAGTTCGCATTGCTGACGTCATTGGTTGCCGCATTGAGTACATCGGATACGCGCACGCGGCCTTGTGTCGTTGCAGTACTTGGAACCGTCCATGCTTGTGATCCGTCATTGGCAGTAGAGGCAGCAATGACGGTATAGTTCGTTCCTCCGTCAGTCGAGTACTCCAGCTTCACGTTCGCTATAGTTCCGGTGCTTGTCCATGTGATATTAGTGGAAGTTCCTGCCGTAAGATTTTCGCCGCCATTGGGAGCCGTAACGGTCACGGAATTCGTCGGAGTGGTGGTCTGCAAAGGAGATTCCCATAGACCGCGCCCGTAAGTTGCAGCGCGGATCTTACCGGCGCTTACGTGAATTTCCAGTTCGTTGACAATCACATTAGGAAGGCCCGTATCATAAGCTTCCCAGGTTGTTCCGCCGTCTGCGGAATAAAATGCGCCAAGGTCCATACCGATATACACGTCGTTAGGAGTTGTCGGATGAACGGCGACGCAATTGGCCGGTACGTTAGGCAGGGATGTGGATATGTTGGTCCATGACGTTCCGCCATTGACGGTTTTGAAAACTTTGCTGCCTGCAGTAAATCCGCCTATGGTTGCCCAAATAGTATTAGGATCTGTCGGGTGAAACGCAACATACGTGACACCGGCAGGAAGGCCGGAGCCGGATAAACTGGTCCATGTCCAGGTACTTCCTCCGAAAACTCCTTTCCATGCGTTTGCGGCGTTAGCCGTTATCATGGTAGTTCCGTTGGATGGCGCTACGGCGAGCACGGTAAGAGGATCGCTTGTAGTTCCCAGCGCGGAGGCGCTAATGGATGACCATGTCGGCGTAGTGTTGGTCACATTCGTACTGCGATACACTTTTGTCATGGTCGCATAATACATGGTAGTATTGACCAGCGGATTGAGAACATAGGGTGTAACCCATGCGCCGTCTTCAGAAGGATCGGCCATATTTGTGGGCGTACCTCCCGATGTCGTGCGATAAATGTCGCCATAGTACAGCGCGCCGTATTGAATGTTGGCGTTCGTGAAGTCTACGGCGCATTCCATGCCGTCGCCGCCGATGATACGGGTCCAGCTCCCGGCGTTATAACGATCTGTGCCGTTATCCTGTGCGCCGCCGAGTACTATGCTCGCATTGGTTTTTGAAGCGCCGATCCGATAGTATTGATGAATACCAAGTCCGTTGCTAAAATCCGTCCAGGTCGTTCCATTATTTGTTGTTTTAAAGAATCCGCCGTCGTTGCCACTGAAAAGCGTCGTGCCGCTGCCCGGCAAAAATTCGACCGCATGATGATCCGCGTGAGCGTACGATGCGCCCGATCCGGTCCAATGCGCGTTGATCGTCCAGGTGGTTCCGCCGTTAGTTGAACGCCATATATTGACGCCGCCGGTATATACATTATTCGCATCGGTAGGGGAAACGGTGATGCAGAGATCGTACCAGCCCTGTCCGCCCGCATCGCCGCCATTGCTATTCCAGCCTAATAAATTAGGTGACGTAGCGCCTTTGACTTGCGTCCAGGTCGTGCCGCTGTTGGTCGTCTTATATACGCCATACAAACCGTAATCGTTGGCTATGTTATTGCAATACAAAGCATACAATGTTGACGGAGAGGATGGAGCCACTGCGATAGCAACACGGTACACACCGCTGGCCGGAAGACCGGAGGTCAATTGCACCCACGTACCGCCCGTGTCCGTCGATTTGAAAATAGCCGCAGTTCCATTACCGTAACGGCCTGCGTACCACACGGCCGCATTCGAAGGATCTATTTCGAGGTCTTTGAAATTTCCTGTCAGAACTTGCGTCCAGGTAGTTCCTGCGTTCGTCGTTTTATAAATACCGTTGCTGGTAGCCGCAACTAATATGCCCGTGTTCGTCGGGTGTATTATAAGTTTGCTGATCCGGAAGGTCTGGCTTGCCGTCCAGCTCAATCCCGTTGTATTCCACGTAGCACCGCCGTCGATTGATTTTAATACGCCGAGCGAATACGTGTCGCCGGCATCGCCATCGCCTGTGCCGAGATACATAATGCTTGTATTTGTCGGATCGATAGCAAGCGAGGATACGCCGAGAGTTCCCAGCTCGTCAGTATTAGTTGTCCAGGTAGTTCCGCCATTCGTGGTTTTCCATAGGCCGCCACCGGGTGAACCTACATAAATGGTATTAGAATTGGTCGGATCAAAAACGATACAGTTGACCCGTCCGGCTCCGCCACCGGAAGGAATCGATGTTTGTGGTCCCAGATTTGTCCAGTTTGAACTATTCACCATGATCGCGCTGGATTTTCCGAGTCCTTTGCCTTTCGCAAACCAGGAGTTTGGAAAATTCCGCATTTTCTCCTGACGCGCCAGCCAAATCAGTTCAGGATTAAATTTTCCCGAAGCATCCACACGGCTCTGCCAAAACCATTCGTATCGCTTGAATTGTTTGAATCCGGTGCCTTTGACGACGTCCCGGTTCGATACGTCCTTTCCCGTCCAAAATTGATCAAATTCTTTCTGCACGTCCCTAAAGTTTTTGTCGGGATCAATCCAGCCGGGCGCGTTGCCCGCCTTCTGTTCCTGGGCTTGGTTGCCCGATGTGATTGCGGCCAAAAAGAAAAGAGCCGCTGCCAACAGGTGAGTAACTTTTCTCATGAGATCCTTCTCCTCCTCATTAGATAGTCATTAGGTAAGTTATTTAATAGTAAGAAACAAAAAATAGAGATATCAAACTTTAATTCGCGCACATCTCGGGTACATACCGCTATTAAGCGCCAAATTCTAAAAAATGTTTTGTCTTAATCTGAATTTCTTTCGCTGCAACGCGAGGGTTTCAACAAAAGTGAGGAGTTAGTCCGGCAAAAAAAAAGAGCCAACCAACCCGGAAGGTATTAAAATCTGACAAGACGCAACAACCGCGGGGGCCATTACGCAGAAAACATAGAAATGTCAACTAACGGAAAGGTCTAAAGCCGGACAATTATACAATGGAATTGTTTCGGAGTCAAGATTTTTTTTAAACAATTAATTGTCACCCGCAGTTAAAAATTAGTATGGAATCATCAAAATGAAATTGTACATTATAATAAAAATAATTTATGGACCGCTCGATTAAAATAAGAGTTAAAATCTGCTGCATCCAGTCCGTAAACGAGGCTCAAATGGCTATCGACGCCGGCGCATCGGCTTTGGGATTAGTTTCCGCCATGCCCAGCGGACCGGGTGTTATCAGCGAAACGATGATTGCTGATATTGCTGATTTCGTACCGCCTTCTATCGCAACATTTCTTTTAACCAGTTTACAGGATGCAGAGGAGATCATTGCACAACATAGCCGGTGCGGGACCAATACGATTCAGATATGCGATAGACTGTTAGCAGGATCGTATGATGATCTGCGGAAAGCTATGCCCGGCATAAAGATCGTTCAGGTGGTTCATGTAACCGGAGAAGAATCGATTGCGGAAGCGGCAGACGCAGCGGCAGGAGTCCATGCATTGTTGTTAGATTCAGGGAATCAAAAACTGAAAGTGAAAGAACTTGGAGGAACGGGAAGGACGCATAATTGGGACATCAGCCGGAAGATTCGAGAAGCTGTAGATATTCCGGTGTTTCTCGCCGGCGGTTTAAATCCTCTAAATGCTGCGGAGGCGGTTTTGCAGGTGGGCCCTTTTGCATTAGATGTTTGCAGCGGCGTTCGAAGTGACGGAAAATTGGATAAAAAAAAACTGCATGATTTTTTTGAATGCCTTAGGTACAGCTAACATTCAATTTTTTTCGACGGTCTTTTAGGTTTAACTGCCTCTCGGCCTATTTTCTAAATCTGATTATCGCAGGAGTATCACGGCTGTGGAACAAAATGAAAAACCCATCATAGGGCTCGTCATGGCGGGCGGCGGCGCTCGCGGCGCGTACCAGGTTGGCGTGTTAAAGGGGATTTCCTCTATGCTTCCTCCGGGCACATCGAGCCCCTTTAAAATCATTTGCGGAACGTCAGCCGGCGCCATCAACGCCACTGCATTAGCCGTTCGGGCAGGGGATTTTCACGATGCGGTGAAACAACTGAATTTCGTATGGAAGAATTTTCATGTTAACCATGTGTTTCGAGCCGATGCATGGGGTTTGCTTGTTACCGGGGCACATTGGTTCGCGGCTCTTGCATTAGCGGGCCTTGGGAGGCGTTATCCCCAGGAACTATTCAACCGCGCGCCGCTGCGGAAATTACTGGAGACCAAAATGCCCTGCGATCTGATACAACCCTCAATTGACTCCGGGGCGTTACGCGCGCTTGCCGTCACGGCGTTTGGCTACGGCACCGGAGAGTCAGTTACATTCTATCAGGGAATTGAGTCACTCACGCCCTGGAAACGCGCACGTCGTTTTGGAAGCGCCTGCAAAATCACAACGGATCATCTGATGGCATCATCGGCCATTCCGCTGTTTTTTTCTGCAGTAAAACTGAATCGTGAATATTTTGGCGACGGCTCCGTGCGGCAATCGGCGCCGATCAGCCCGGCATTGCACCTTGGCGCAGAGCGTATATTTGTTATCGGCGTACGTTATAAAGTGAAAGAACAGGTTGAGCGTTTAAAACCACAGGAATATCCCACGCTGGCCGGCATTGCCGGCCATATGTTGAACTCTATTTTTCTTGATGCCATAGAGACTGATCTTGAGCTTTTGCACCGGATTAACCACACCGTCAGCCATATTCCGAAAGAATATTTAAGAGACGGAGCAAACACGCTGCGTAAAGTCGACACGTTTTGGATTAGCCCCAGCCGAGATATCGAGCCGATAGCAACAAAACATGCTCATCAATTGCCTCTGTCTCTGCGCATACTGCTCCGTGGAATGGGGGCCGCCGGCCGCAACGGAGCAAATTTATCAAGTTATCTTCTTTTTGAGCAGGCGTATTGCCGTGAACTCATCGCGCTCGGATACGCCGACGCAAGGGCGCGTAAGGAAGAAATTCTAGATTTTCTCGGAGTAACAACAAAGTGATGATGCGCTGAGGGACTGCGTTGTTAGAAAAAGGGAAATGCGAAAACATTTCCCTATTATTATTTAAGCCTGATGCGTCTTGTCTGTACTGATCTTAAAAGGTAAGTACAATGGACACCAACGAAGAGTTCCTGTCAGAATCGGCAACACACCAATAACTCCCCACCATGACTGATAAATGAAACCTAAAGCGATTATAACCAAACCGCCAATGATGCGAAACATACGATCGGCATTACCTACATTGCATTTCATAAGCCAGCCTCCTTTTTAGAAAGTAACGTGTATTATTAATTATCAGATTGAAGAATCTGTATCTTTTTTGTTTTTCTTAAGCGGGAGCGTTACGGTAGAAACAGCCCATCCCACGGCGGCGCCATACGTGCTGCTGATGTACGGGTTGCTTTGAATAAGGCAACTTCCGTTATTGCATCCGATAAAATAATAGTACGCAAATCCGGCTCCGGCGCCTAACGCAATAAATAATATTTTCTTTTTCATTTTAATTCCTCAGAAGGCTCGTCGTCTTCAATGTTTTTCTTTTCTTTCGGCTTGTTCGGCACGGAACAAGAGCTGTTCATTCAAGTAGGCACTCCCAATTTAGGTAAAATGTAATACATCAATAAAAAATAAACTGCGAGAAATAATAACAATTTCCATTCACCCATGATCTAACTCCTTCGTGAACATTTCAGTTTTTTTCATAAATACCACGCGGATCACGCCTTATCTGAATTCTTGTTTTTTAACATAGTCATCAATACCGCCAACAGCCAGATCCAGGGAAATCCGTGCAGAACGAGATCGAACCAGTCGATCCATTCATGGAGAGTGCCGTGCCATATGGCCGCCATTTGCTTCCATATATGAGGTTCAGGCGTGAATGGGGCGAGCCCCAGTGTCAGGGATGCCAGCAGGGGATATACCCAGGGTTTTTTAAAGTTCATTTAACTATAATTCAGCGTAGACCCGTTGGAGTTTCTTGTAGACTTCGTCTGCAATGTTATTTAATTCCTGATTATCAACCAACTTTGCCATCAACTTAGGGTCAAAAAAACCGATCACCGTTTTATTTTGGTCGTTTTCATAGACGATCACGTTACAAGGAAGAAGCAGGCCCAGATCAATTTCAGCGGTCAGCGCTTTATGAGCCAGCGGCGGGTTACACGCGCCAAGAATGACGTACTTATTGAAATCAACATCGAGTTTCTTTTTCATTGTATCTTTGACGTCGATGGAAGTAAGTACGCCGAAGCCTTCTTTTTTTAATTCTTCCGTGACTTTTTCAACGGCTTCGTCATAGGAGTAGCCGACGGTTTTTGAAAATCCATATTCCATATTTAATCCTTATGCTTCGCTTATTTTATAAGAATAGGTTATATCTGCCGCGGGCTTGAGCATGGCGGCAATGGAGCAATACGTTTCATGACTTAGTTTAATTGCTTTTTCGACGGATTTCGGGTCGAGCTTTTTGCCGGTAAAATGATAGCTGAGATGGATCTTCTGAAATACTTTGGGGTGGTCATTTGCTCGTTCAGCCTTAATCGTTGTTTCAAAAGCCACAAGTTCCTGCCTCATTTTCTTTAGCATGGGAACAATGTCTATACCGCCGCAGCCGGCGAGGCTCATCAGTAGAATTTCCATCGGCGTCGGCGCACCTTTTTGTACGTCATCCATGTCGATCACGGTCTTATTATCAGCCAAACCTTGGAAATGTTTATCCGAGATCCATTTGACTTTTGTTTGCATCATGTCCCCTAAGCGGTTGCTGTTTCGTGCAACGTGGATAAACTTTTTTCCACTTCCTGTTTCAACATCGGATACGGCATCGCACCAGAAAAACGGGTGACGGTTTTTCCTTTGTAGAATATCATAAAGGTCGGAATACTCTGAATGCCATACTGAGAGGCAATAGCAGGCTTTTCGTCCACATTGATTTTTATTACCGCCAGACGGCCTGCAAGTTCTTCGGCCAGTTGTTTTACTGATGGCGCCACCATGCGGCATGGCCCGCACCATTCTGCCCAGAAATCAACAAAAACAGGCACTTCGCTGGTTTGAATTAATTCATCAAATGATTTAGGTGTTTTTTCTGTCATAATTTTTATATAAGTTTATAGTTATAAAGTTAAGTAGTGGTATAACAAATTGCAGGTTAAAATATTCCCGCTTATTTTGATAAGGAACCAGATGAATATACATGCATATCCGGTTGACTCACAAATGGAAAAGAGAGGTTCAGCCTGAGCGCAGCCGAAGGCTGATTTTACTATTCTTTGTCATGGTTCGACAAGCTTGTCCTGAGCCCCGCCGAAGGGCTCACCATGACGAAGGTGAGTAAAGCGGATAAGCACATAAATATATGTACCCTACGCGTAGTAATAAAGCATAATCATGTGGCCATTACCTGAAGAATTATTTTTGGGTCATCCTGGGATTGGGAAATGATCTATACGATACGCAAATTAGCATATCAATCGAAGCGGAAAAGAATTTGCGCTATCAGTAATTTCTTAATATAATATCCAAGGCGTCGAAATTTGGGAAGTATCAGAATGGACGCTGTTATAATTCCTGCAACAAATAACGTCTGGATTCGTTAGTTTTATTTGGAATCCTACAGTACGTTTCACATAATACAAATAAGATATGAAAATGAGATTGAGCCTGAGCCTGGGTGTTTTTATAGTTATTGTTTGTTTAAGCTGGATATTTTATCCGAATATGTTCGAGCAGGCAGCGCAACCCGTTACGCCTAATATTAAGCGCTGGGTTGATTCGGTATCAATTCCGAACTTCAGCCGAAAACGGTTATCCGGAACGGATCTTAAACTCGGAAAAGTATTGGATGACCACGCATTTTATACGCGTTATTACATTACGTATCGGAGCGGCGATTTGAAAATTTCCGGCATCATGAACGTTCCAAAGGGCCGCGGGCCTTTTCCTGTTTTGATCCTCAATCACGGCTACATTGACCCGGGCGTATATACCAACGGGCGTGGGTTAAAAAGAGAACAGGATTATCTTGCAAAAAAAGGGTACGTCGTAATTCATCCGGATTACCGTAACCATGCGCAGTCCGATAAGGACTCATTAAACAATCCGCGTTTTCGTTTAGGCTATGTCGAGGATGTGATCAACGCCGTTTATGCGGTGAAAAAAGCCGGCTTTACCTTTGTTGATACCGCAAACGTCGGTATGTTAGGCCACTCCATGGGCGGCGGCATTTGCCTGAATATTATGGTCTCGCAACCTGAACTGGTACAAGCATTCGTGCTTTTCGGCACCGTAAGCGCAGATATCCGTGACAATTTTTATCGTTGGGATTCAAGACGCCCGGGACTGTCAAAGAAAATATTTGAACTTTATGGAAGCCCCCAGGAGAATCCGGCTTTTTGGGATAACATGTCGCCGATGTTTTTCCTGGATCAAATAAAATCGCCGATCCTTATTCATCACGGCACGACCGACGAATCCTGTCCGGTGGAATGGGCGCGTAAACTGAACGACTCTTTGAAAACACACCGCAAAAACGTTACATTTTATGAGTATCCTGATGAGTTGCACGAGTTCATCAATGCCTGGCCTTTGGTAATGGAACGCACCGCATCATTTTTTGACGACCATTTAAAAAAATAAATTTTCAAAAAAAAATTGTTACGATTCAAAAAAAATAGTATATTATAACCATAATTCACATCTCTCATTAACCCCTCTTTATTAATGTCTCATCCTATCAGCGGGATGCTCGAAATTGATCCGAAAGGATTCGGATTCATTCGTGACGTCTCAATTACAATAAAAAACAGTACATCGGACGTCTATGTTGCACCGGCCATGATTCAGAAACACCGGCTGCGGGCAGGCGTTTTCATCAAAGGGACATCCAAACCGAGCGATAAAGGCAACGTGCAGCTTTCGGCCATCGAATCGGTGAACGATATTACACCGGAGGAATGGGCGAAGATTCCTGATTTTTCTTCATTTCAACCCATTCAACCCGATGAATGGATCCGGCTTGAAGGAAAAGACAGTTCGCGTTCCATGCGGGTTGTCGATCTCTTTTGTCCGATCGGCAAAGGACAGCGTGCCCTGATCGTTGCGCCGCCAAAAGCCGGAAAAACGCGCCTGATGCAGGATATGGCCCACGCCATCAGCGTCAATCATCCCGAAATCGATCTGATGGTATTGCTCATCGACGAACGTCCGGAAGAAGTTACCGACATGCAACGTTCCGTGAAAGGGGAAGTATTTGCGAGTTCCAGCGACAGCCAGGGCGGGCAGCACATGCGGTTAGCCCAGCTCGTTTTAGAATATGCCAAACGAAAGGTCGAAGCCGGTAAGGATGTCGCGTTACTGCTCGATTCGCTGACGCGGCTCGGACGCGTTTTCAACGTGCATCAAAAAGGCAGCGGGCGAACCATGTCCGGCGGCGTGGATATCCGCGCTTTGGAAATTCCAAAACGCCTTTTCGGCGCAGCACGCAATATAGAACACGGCGGATCGCTCACGATCATTGCCACGGCGCTGATTGAGACGAACTCACGTATGGACGAACTGATCTTTCAGGAATTCAAAGGTACGGGAAATATGGAATTGGTATTGAACCGCGAACTGGCCGACTTGCGCGTTTTTCCCGCCATTGATCTCAATGCATCCGGTACGCGGAACGAAGAATTACTGTTTGGGCCCGCCACCGATAAACATTATGCTTTACGCCGGTCGTTGGCGAGGATGATGCCTAAAGACGCTATGAGCAGCGCGCTGGATCTGATCCGGCAGTACCCGACGAACGATCTGCTCTTAAGCAGATTTAAGTCCTAAGCGAACGTCCAATCTGCGGATGAACTTTTTTTCCACGTACAAAAAACATCAGACAGATCATTTAGAATTAGATGGAGTGTCCTACCCGAAGTATGTCGGTGAATTCTGGACCCCCAAACAGCGCCAGGCTTCTTCGATCCATGAGATTTCCTACCGCGCATGCTTCAAAGCGCAACTTCCAAATTTTTTTATAGAAATTTTTTCAAAAAAAGGCGACGTAATATACGATCCCTTCAGCGGGAGAGGAACGACGGTGATCGAGGCAGCGTTACTTGAACGTAACGTCATTGCAAATGATGTAAATCCGCTTAGCCGTATATTATCCTCTCCGCGGTTCTTTATTCCTGACACGCAGGAAGTGGAGAAAAGACTCTCCGCAATTCCTTTTGAAAAAAACGAACGCGCTGACATAGATCTTTCCATGTTTTATCATTCGAAAACCGAATCGGAAATTGTAGGGCTAAAAAAATACCTGAAGAGAAGAAAAAGAACGGGATTAGAAGATGATTTGGATCTTTGGATTCGTATGGTTGCCACCAACCGTCTAACAGGCCATTCCAAAGGTTTTTTTTCCGTGTATACATTTCCTCCCAATCAGGCTGTTGGCGCAGAACGGCAGAAACTGATCAATAAAAAAAGAAAACAAAAACCCGAATACCGCGACACAAAGAAAATCATTCTCAATAAATCAAAACAACTGATTAAAGATCTGGCCAGCGAAGATGTTCAGATTCTTCGCGGTATTGGAAAACAAGCGGTTTTTTTGAACGATGACGCACGGTCTACTAAGGAGATTCCTTCCGATCATATTCAGTTAACCGTTACTTCTCCCCCGTTTTTGAATGTTGTGCAGTATGCAGACGATAACTGGCTCCGCTTTTGGTTTAACGATATTAACGCCGGTGTGGTAGCAAAAAAAATAACCATGTCAAAGACGTTAAAAGACTGGGCTGATGTAATGAATGGTGTTTTCGAAGAATTATTCCGTATCACGCGAAAGGGCGGTTGGATTGCGTTTGAAGTTGGCGAAGTAAAGAATGCGAAGATCAAACTTGAAGAATACGTAGTACCGTTGGGAACAGAAGCAGGATTTGAATGTAAAGGCATTGTGATCAATCAGCAGCAGTTCACAAAAACGTCCAACATTTGGGGAATCAAAAATAATTCCAAAGGTACAAATTCCAACCGGATCGTTCTTTTTACAAAGACTTAATATTTTTCCTTGTTCCATAATTCAGCCTCAATTACATTAGCTCGTTCTTTAATTGCAAAGTTTTGTAAAGGCATTTATGAAGAAAAAACTATTTATATTTTCGTTCATCATGACCGCATTCCCGCTCATTCTTGCGGGAACAGACACGCTGGATCAGGGGAAGGCAGTTTTTGGAACGATCTATGTGTTATGCGGACTGGCTTATACGTCTTTTGCATTACTTGCAATCAGGAAGGATGTCAATGGAAATAAATGGATCACCTTATTCGGAAGCCTGATCCTTTTGATCGTGGCATTCGATTATTTTCTACAGGCTAAAAAATACCTGCCCTATGTTTATCTCGCAGCCTCGTTAGCAAGTCTAATACCCTTGCTTGTTAAGCGCTTGAAAAAGGAATAGGAGTTGTAATTGATACATCCTGTTGTCTAGAAGCTTCATAGCGCCGAAAAATTTGCCGGGGTATGCTAATAAACCTAAAAAAACAGTCAGGAGGCTATATAATGAAAAAGGCTAAGATATTTTATTTAATCGGTTCGATTCTTTTGATACTCGTGGGCGTCGGCCATTTTTTCGGGCAATTTGAACCTAAAGGATTGGACATTCAGCGTTCGCTGGTCGAACAGGCTATGAAGGAATATTCTTTTAGCGGTTTTGGGTTTCAATACAGCATGATAGATGTCATGCAATGCTGGGGGGTCTTTTTTGGCGTCTTGATGTTGGTGTTCGGTGCACTGAATCTTCTGATACTTTTCGAATCGCTACTGCCGGTTTCCATGATCCGGTTTTCGCTTTTCAATATCGCAGGTCTTGTGATATTGATTTTCGCCGGCGCGATATATGTGCCATTTACTGCAGTAGGATTTTCTGTGGTTCTCTTATGTTTTGTCGTAAGCGCGGTTTTATTTTACAAAAAGAAAAAAGAAAATGGGTGAACCCGCTACTTGTTAAATTTATTCAGTATGGCAATCCATAACTGCGGCAAGTACGCTCCGATGAGTATCATCAGCAAACCCGTCCACGACGCTTTCGTAAATATCGAGGGAGAACTTAATTTATCCAGTCCCACATTGACAATACTGACATACCACCCCAATACCATCATAACTAGTCCGATGACCTGAGGCAGCAGCCTGCGTATAAGTTTATCCAACATTTTTTCTCCTTTTACTATTTTAGAATCAGCGCTTTGGTTTCTACGGCCGCATCAAGTAAACCCGTCACATCATTGAGGGTGACAATTCCATAATACCAGGCTCCGCTGGACAAAGCCTCCGATCGCACCGCCTTATAAATATCATAGTAACTGCGTTTGCCGTCAACAAAATTGTACACCTCGGATTTCATGATCGAATGCAACGCCGATTTATATTTCACCTTGACACGGTTGTTGAAATAAGTTTCAAGCGGGGCGGCATTCATGGGGATCTTTTTTGAAGCGGTCAATTCTTCCGCCGTTAATGATCGATCTCCGGGTTTTGCGCCCGTTGTCTGCCGGTAATACGTTTGCAGGTCATTCATCAGTTCGGATTCTCTTGCATTTAACCGTGTAACCAGTTTGTCAATCATCTGCATCGCCGTTTTGTCGGTCCCGCAAAATACCCGAACGGAATTCATGGCGCGCCGTTCACGCTGGATGCCTTGTTCGATTAACATGGCCGCATCTTTCCACAGAGAATCGTTTCCGGTATTACTGCCGCTCAAGATTTCCATAGCCGTTTTAAGATCATTGGTAAGCCGCTTTTGCCCCTGGGCGAATGTTTCAGCGGCTATTTTGGCCGCTTCCGTATTTTCGGCGGAGCCTAGAAACATAGTTATCGAGGCGACAATAAAATTATTGCGCTTTAACTGCGTCTGGTCGATCTGCCACAAATCGTCATCCGAGGAATGGATATAATGATCGTCCCAGTTGATCATGGCAACGGAAGGAACGCCGATCGCACCTTCAACAAACGTCATATTATCGGAGGAACCGAAGTAAGGAACAAATTCCGCCCGATACCCTTCACGCGAACCGCGCGTGGAATAGATCGCGCGTGAGTGAGGTCGCGATAGTCCGCCGCTGCGTCCTGCGGAGAGATATGAATTATTCGTATGAATGACGTACGTCGCCACGTTCTCAAAAACAGCATCAAGATAAGACATGCGTGATTGAGGGGCAAAAATGAGATGCTGCGTACGGCTTCCGAGCGACATCTTTGCTCCGGTCATGTCCTGGTGTAAATTGGCTAATAATTGTTTAGGAACTTCCGGATGATCCATAAAATAACGGTATTCGGAATAGATCTCATCCGTCCACCAAAAACGGATATCGCGAAGCGGCCGCTGCATCTTGCCTTCACGAATCAGTTTATTAAACGTGCGCGCAAGTTCCAGCAGATTGGCGCAGCCGGAGCCGTCGTCGTTGGCAGAGCCTTGTTCCTCCTGAAGATGCGCGGTGAGCACGATCTGCTGATCATGGTATTTACTGCCGCGAATCCACCCTTCTACAAAACCCGTTCGTCCCGGTTTTTTTCCGATCTCGGTATCAATTTTTACTTTCAGCACTACTTTGCCGCCCGGCGTTTCTTTTCCGGTAGCAAACCAATCTTTCGATTTATTTGATGCGAGAATATTTTTCAGAATCTCCCCCTTGCGCGGCGGAAGTGAAAATGCAAATGTTCCGCTCTTTCCTTCCGGCGGATCCAGCGGAATATGAGTCCATGCGATCTGATCGGGAAAATCCATCGGGGATCGTTCCTCAGAAGTTCTGAATGTCACAATACCCAACGCGCCTTTGTTCCAAACCGCATTATGCGCGGCCGCATATTCGCTGCCGCCGGTCAAAACGATTTTGCCCGTCACGTCGAGGTCTTTAAGGGCTTCTTTTGACGCATCGCCGATCCAGATCAATTCAGCCGTCAAGTCGGCGTCGTGGCTTCCGTCCGCTAAATACACGGCATGATCGCCAATGTCGGCTAATTTTATTTCAACCGGTTCGATCATCCACAGTTCAGCAGATTTTGCCGTGTAGTTGGCTCCATCCATCGGTTGCTCGATAAATGATACATCTTCCAATCCCGCTTCTTTGGCCGCCTGCAGGACGTAATCGGCGGCTTTAAAGTAACCTTCCATACCGGAGTCGCGGTGCCAGTGCGATAACCAACGAATATGTTCGAAGGCGCGGTCGCCGCTGATCTCGTTCACGAGCATATCGATTTCCGTATCGCTTAAAAAAGGCGTCGACTGTGCTTGTACCCGCAGCGGTATCAGTGAAAAAATTAGTACAAGTAACGAAATGAGGTTTTTCATGTAATGCTCCATGTTAGGGAAAACCGGGATCTTTTTAGAACGGGTTCAATGTTAACCTGCTTGGTACCGACCGTAGATGTGATTGAAGTAAATGCATCGTGAGGCAACAGATGTTAAATTTTCCTTCAGTGATTTTAGAGTGTGCAAAATGCCTCATTGTTTCTCTTATATTATGAACAATAGGACAATTTATTTTTTTTTGCAAGAATTTATATAAAAAGGAGCTTTCGCCGGAGTGTTTTTTCACTTGAAATTCGATATTCACGTAACTATATTGCAAAGCACCTTTTCACCCCAACGTCATGCAATCAATGATCGAGCAATTTTTATCAAAGACGCCGAAAATACCTCCCTCTGTTTTTATTGCTCCGGGTGCAAAGATTTTAGGCGATGTTGAAATAGGTGAGGATTGCAGTATTTGGTTTAACGTGGTTCTTCGTGGCGATGTGAATCTGATTCGCGTCGGACGGCGAACCAATATTCAGGACGGTGCAATTGTTCATGTTACTTTCAAGAAGCATTCAACCGTGATCGGTCACGATGTGACCGTCGGGCACGGCGCTATACTGCACGGCTGTACGATTAAGGATCATGTGTTGATCGGTATGGGGGCTAAAGTCCTGGATGGCGCGGTGATCGGACGGAATTCCGTCATTGCGGCGGGCGCGGTTGTTAAAGAAGGTTATGAGGTTCCTGAGAAAACGTTAATGGCAGGCGTTCCTGCAAAACCGATGCGGCCGCTGAGAGAAGAGGAAATCAAAGCGATAGAACAATCGGCTGAACGTTATATTCAGTATGCCGAAACGTATCGAAAAATGCGTATTATTGAACAAATGGAAAATGATAATTTATGAAGAAGAAAATTTTGATCTTCGATGATGACGACGATTTTCTGTCGATAACAACCAAGGTGTTAAGCCAGATTGGAAAATTCGAAGTCGTGCCGTCCGATGAAAGTTCCGATGCAATGAATCTGATCCGTAAAACAAAGCCGGACCTGCTATTGCTGGACATTATGATGCCGAAGGTGGACGGCTTTACTATCTGCAAGAGCGTCAAAGATGCCGACGATCTGAAACATATTAAGATCATAGTCTATTCGGCGAAAATTTTTGATGTAGATCGTAAGAAAGCGCTGCGGCTGGGCGCGGATGCTTATGTGTCAAAAGTCATTGAATCCAATAAACTGATTGATACGATCCATCAAGTTCTTCAGTTACCCCAGTCTTAAACTTATTTTTTGAGGTTGTATAATGAAATATAAATTTTGGGGTGTTCGCGGTTCCATTCCGACGCCGGGGCCCGAGACGGTAGGATACGGCGGTAATACGGCCTGCGGCGAACTCACGCTGGACGACAATAATATTATCATTTTTGATGCAGGTTCCGGTATACGGGTTTTAGGCAATGATCTGATGAAACGCGGGAAAAAACCCGTCGAAGCAATCATACTTCTCAGCCATACGCATTGGGATCATATTCAGGGCTTTCCGTTTTTTGTTCCTGCATTCATTCCCGGAAATAAATTCGTGATCTGCGGTTGTGAGGAAGCCGATGTAAAACTGGATCAGATCATTACCGATCAGATGAAGAGCGCCTATTTTCCGGTGGAACTGGGGGATATGCCCGCATCGGTCGGATTTAAAAGGCTGTATGAAGGCAAGTTTAAAATTTCCGGCGCGCGCGTGGACACGCTTTATCTTAATCATCCCGGATTTGCGCTCGGATACCGCGTCGAATATAACGGGAAATCCGTCGTATACGTAAGCGATAACGAACCGTATCCGATTCAGGAATCCGATAGCCCGGAATTTGAAGGGATGAAGTATAAGGGAAATAACAACTACCGTATCATTAATTTTTCCAAGGGAACTGATCTCCTCGTTCACGACTGCCAATACACTCCCGACGAGTATAAAACAAAAGTCGGTTGGGGCCATTCCCCGTACGACTATGTTGCAGAAATTGCATGGAAAGCGCAGGTAAAACGTTTGGCTATATATCATCACGATCCGGGACATGACGATGCGTATGTGAATACCATTGTTGACGCGGTGAAAAAAATACTTCAGGAAAAGGGATGCCCGACGGAAGTTTTCGGGGCGAAAGAAGGTATGGAAATTGTTTTATAATTTTTGTAAACAGATGAATTCACTTGCAAACACCAGAAGGAGTAAGTCATGGTCATTACCGAGATAGACGGCATTACGCTGAATCTTGACAAAAAGATTATCGGAAGAGATGAACGTGTGTCGTTACAGGAAATCAAAAAGCGCGACATTCCGAGTTTCATAAAAAACTATTTTGACCGTGAATCGGAAAAATGGATTCGCGAAGAATCTTCCATGTTTCTGTCTTCCGGGCGGTTTAATTATGATCTGCCGGAAATCCGAAAAAAATTCGATGAATTATATAATTTACTGAAAAACACGGCAATCTTCAGCCGGGCCAAACTTCATCGCGTGATGGAACAGGCGGTAAAGCTACAATCCAACTTCCTTATTCAGCCGCAACGAACGATGGTGCAGTTTATTTACCGCGATGAAGACGTCATTACGCCGGCGGAAGTTATGGATTCCATGAAGTACTTCCTTGATTACGAATACTATTACCAGGCGCTCGAGCAGTTTTTTAAGAACAACAAGATGGAGACGATTTCACGAACCAAATTTAAGAGTTTTATTCAACAGCTCGATGAAAAAGCCTTATCGCAGGATAAATCCGGAGCGGCTTTGAGCATGGCGCAGGTCATAGTCGGTTTCTTAAATTTAGGGCGTGATCAGCAATCGGATAATCTGGATACCGAAATTTTAATCAGCGCCTACCAGGATCGCAATTTACCCGATTTTGTCAATGCGATGAAAAACGCGCAGTCGAAAGGAAAAGATAAAATTCCAGTTTCCCAGCTTGCAGGCATGCTGAAATCTTTCGTTGAAACCGGTGATATCGAGCCGAAGATTGTGAAAGAAGCGCCTAAAGCGGCTGAAGTTAAATATGAAGAGAAAAAAGAAGTTGTTTCAACGAAGAACCTCTCTAACCTGGTCTCGCAGATTGAAGATATTAAGGAAGAAGATCAGGCTGCCGATGTAAGTTCCTTTTTCGAAGAGGAAGAAGAAGATGATATTGTATTACCGGCGCAACCGCCTATGCCTGAAGTTAAACCGACTGTCAAACCGGCTGTTCCGGCTGCAGCGGCGGCAGGCGCAGATACGGCGACTCAGTTGGCAGAACACTTAGCGCGTCAGATGGGACAAGCTGAAGTGCTCGAAGATCTCAACAAATTGATCGAAGATAAAGACAAGAAACTTTATATCAAGAAGCTCTTTAAGAAAAAAGACAAAGAGTTTTTCCAATTACTTGCCAATTTGAATGCGTCGACGAATTGGAAAGACGCAAACAATCTGATCGACGATACATTCTATGCATTGGAAGTCAATCCGTATCAGAAAGAAGCGATTGCTTTTACGGATGCGGTGTATGCGAGATACTTTCCGAAAAAAGATTAAGATCATTGTATTAATCAAAAAGCCCGTGCGCATGCAGCGTACTGGCTTTTTTTTTGGATAAAGGAATCGACAAAAGTTGTTGAATTTTCAAAAAACTCAACTACCGATGGATAGACATTTAACGGTGTTCTCTATACAGAGTATTGCGGTTAAACTCCTTCCATGAGCTGTCTTTTTTCATAATAAAATCAATGATTTCAATTATGTTGGGTGAGGAAAAAACATAAAGGGTCTTACCCAGCTTTGTCTCGGCCGTTCCCCAAAGCGATGTGAGCGTCGTTGAATCATGGCTGGCCTTAATGGGGTGCGTTTCACCGCCTGAATCGAACCATGTGCCCACAAATTGGATTTCTGATACAGGTTTGTAAAAAGCCCTTCCTTCAAATACATGCTTTTTACCGTCTGCGGCTGACATTTCTATCGTATAACTCAATTCAATAAATTTAGAATCAAGGGACTTTTTACAAACCATTGTGACGACAGCAGGCATTCCGAAAGATTTCCCTTTGTCGGTAGACCAATTGCCTTCCAATCGATTTAAAAAAGTCTGTGATAGGTTTATTTGCGCGTTAGTCTCAGAAATTCCAAACAGAAACAAAATCAAAGCAGCAATCTTAATCAATAATATTCTCATATTGTATTCTTTCGAATAGATCTTTACTAAATGATTTACACCAAAATAATTTCTTCATTATTGGTTGTCTTTCCCGAATAGAGACTATTTAGAACTGAGCAGCACATTGCATGTCTGTAATTGAAATATCTGATTTCGGCTATCACTCCACACCAATTGGAAACTTCCATCCGGCTTAGCGACCATGCCTAAATAATGGCCGCCACCAGGAAATTTGTTTGCGACATCATCATTAGCGGAAGTCCTTGGATCACTGCTCACGTCGGTAATTTTTACCGGCGATTGAAAAGTGTTACCCCCATCACCAGAAACCGTAAAATAGACATCATTCTTTTTTCCATCAGGGTCATTTTGAGAATCCACCCAAGATATACCTACAAGTCCATCTTTATTTACTGCGACCGAAGGAACATTTGCACGAGTCTTTGTAGTTTTATCAAACGTGTCCACCCTGATGTCTGCACTCCATGTTTTACCCTTGTCGGCAGAATAATTTAACCAAACGCCATTGAATTCGTCGCCATATCCCGTTGCACGAACAAAATATAACCGGTCTTTGAATGATGAATGCAAGTCGGCGGCAAGGTGCGAATAACCTTTTCTGCCAAAATTGTCTGTTATATGTATGGGATTTGATAGCGTCTTTCCGCCGTCGTGAGAAACTTGTACCCAAGCGCTTTTGTCTCGTAAGAACGCCGGTACTACAATTGTGCCGTCAGTTAAAACCGCAACCTCACAAAAATCAAGGCGTTTTCCTTTACCGTACACAGACGCAGTTTTAACAAATGAGCTGTCACCTCGGCTGGTGTAAAGCCTAATTTCAGTGCCCATGTCCTCCGTAAACCAAACCGTCGTGAAATAAAAATCTTCAGTTGAAGCCGTTATTTTTGTTCCGTCATGTCCCCCTTCCAATGTCTGTACTTCAGAACTCCAGGATATACCGGCATCCGTGGATCTGAAGAACCTGATAGGGTATAAATCCTGAAAGCTATTTGGTGTTCCGATCCAACTCATCACAGCTCTCCCGTTCGGTAAAATAGCGCTCCATGGGTCATATCCCCACCAGTCATGCGCAGTTTCTTTCCATGTCTTTCCGGCATCCGTGGACACAAAACTGGAAAGACGGCAGCTTTCATAAGGCCTCGTTTTATCCGTTACTATCATCGCTGTAACGAGTAAGTGGTTATTATTTGAGGGGTGAACAGAAATATGAGGTTCGACAACAGGAAAATTACTAAACTGTGACGGAATAGGAATATTCTGGTCAATAGAAATATTGAAATGATTTGTGCTGATGTTGGTCAGGTTTTTTGGGGGCTGACCGCTGCAACTTTGAATAAAGGCAAACAGAAGTACGCTAAATACTACAAACTGCAACATAACTTTATTTTTATAAGTTGAATACATAAAACGATAACTTTCTTAATTTAATTAGTGAATAAATGTTCACATTTAATTCCAATTACTCTAAAACTCTTTTACCCTCATTTGTATAGTTTGCCCGTTTGCAGAACTGATTTCATAATTAATTATACCAATCCATTTTTTATTATCAGCAACAAAGTGCCAGTTACTACCATATTTCGTTGCCGATGTTTTTACCCATTTCTCTCCGATATTTAACTGATATTCAAGCAATTGAACCAGTTTTTCATGAGACAAATCAGTTTTGACATGTAATTTGGTTTCCCAGGACACGTTATCTCCACTATAAGAAAGAGTCCTGTATTCAAATGGTGAAAATACAGATCGGGGACCTTGCAAATATTTGTCTGCCAACATTCCTCGAATATATTTCGGCTCTGGATCCCAATCATATTCAAGATTCGTAGCAATTACTTGTGTCCTGCCAACCCCTAAATATTTTGAAATAACATGAAATGTTGCATCAATGCCGGACGATAGTCCTGCAGAAGTAACAATCTTACCATTATCTACAAATCGTTTGTTTGAAACAACTCGAGCCTTTGGCGCTAATCGTTGCAAAGATGGAATTAGACTCAAAAATGTGGTCGCCTCTAACCCGTCTAACAAACCGGCATTGCCTAAAAAGAAAGCCCCATTACACACGGACAAAATAGTTTCACTCTCACCGTTTATTTTTTTTACCCAATTCATGATACCTGCATTATCATATTCCACATTGCCACCAGGCAATAAAATAATATCAGCATGCGGTGCGTTAACAAAGGTATAATCCGGTTGTATTCTCATACCCATGGCATTGATAAGGGTATCATTTTGTGCGACAGTGAAAACCCTCATTCCAGCTTGCAAGAAAATTTCCCAAGGCGCCGCAAAGTCTATAATCTCCGCGCCTGGAAAGATTAATATGCCGACAGTTTTACCGGTACTCATTTGATGCTCGTGATTATTTCTGTTAACATTTTTTATTTCTTTAAATGAAGCATACAAAATCATACCGCAAGACGGACATAACCCTGGATGATCAAAAAAACTTCCGTCGTCAACGCAGCCACAAGGACCACAAACAAACGCAATTTCTCCATTTTCCTGACTGAATAAACTTCCAGCAACCAAAAGCGAAATCACAGCGCCTTTTATTAACATAGCCTTCATAATAGAATCTCCTTTTTTTGATGTACTGACATGTCTCTTAAAAACTCGTAATTACATACGCTAAACAACTGAAACTGTTTGTGGTGAAAATTGCTTTTTTAAGATCCGTCATGAAACTGAAAGCAACAAGAAATCTTCAGTCAATAGTTACAGTTTCACCTGGCTCTATGATTCGGGTTTGTATTCCGCACTCCGACCCAATTCTAAGAAATACCTCTTCGCAACAAGAATAGGATTGATACACTATCAAAACATACCGTTTGTTTGTGATGTGGCCGGAATGGGAGGCAAATGTAAATGAAATAATTCATTTTTCAAATTCTCTGTGGACCGCTCTCTTAAAATTTGTCCACTGTGTAGGATTCGTTTCTTTTTGCCGTTCTACCTGTCGCCAGAAAATAAAGTTTCCGCTTGTTTAAAAAACAGGTTTTCTCTGAAATCATTTGGTTTCAAATCGTTCAACAATTTTGGGCCACTGGGTCTTACTTCCTTTATTATTTTCTGAAAATTGTATTCACTTGCTTTAAACTGTAAACTATCTCGATACTCCGTAATAAGTATAAAGTCAAAATTGGCCGTTGTGTTTTTAGTTGTTGCTAGTAATCTATATGATTTTATAAATCCTCTTTCAACTGCGATTTCCCTGTAAACTTTCCAGTTGTTCTCATAAAAAAACAGTGTTTCAATCCGTCTATCATTCTTGATTTGAACGAAATCCAAAGTTGAGATACTATTGCTATTTTGTGCAGAAGATATTGAAGGTATAATTACTAAAATTAAAAAAAGAAATTTGTTCATATTCATTTTAGCCTTAAAATCTGTTATGAAATTGATATCATTAAAAAAGTCTTCAGCCAATAGTAACGATTTCACCCGGCTCTATAATGCGGATTTGAATTCCGTTTTCAGATCCAATTCTGAGAAATACCTCCTCGCAACAAGAATAGGATTGATACGTTTCACTATCAAACATGCCATAGTGGATAGGAATGACATAAGTCGTTTTTAATAATTTCGAGGCCGCCAGCGCTTGCTCTGGTGTCATCGATGCAGGTATGGGGCTAAAGTCATAACCGATTTTTTCAAAATGAACCACCGCACCATTGATAGGCAAAAGAGCAAGATCAAATGGCGAATACATTCTGCCAATTTCCCAAAATTTTCCATGCCAAATAGAATCTCCGCAGTGTATTAACTTTCGATCGTTATGTGCAATTATCCACGATACCTGGGGATCGCCAATACCGTCAGAGGCAAAAACGGGGATAAATGAAACGCTACCAAACTCAAATGTTTCATTAAGCTCCAATTCGATCTGTCTTTTAAAACCATCTTCTCTAATTTTTGGCGAAATAGACTTGTGGCAAATAACCATCCCGTCCTTTTTAAGGCATTTATTAATTATGGAAGGGTCATAATGATCGGGATGCAAATGCGTCAGAACTACAAAATCTGCCTGAATTGAATCGGAAAACTTAAAAATTTGCTCTCTTGGCGATCCCATGAACTTTGCCGCCACATTAAAATACTCTACGGCATCGACAAGAATGCAAATTTTATTACATTCAATTTTTATACCAGCCCAAGACAGGCGTTGAATTTTCATTCCAAATAACTCTTCTTAAAAAAGAATAACTTTCACAGCGCTGCAATTGTTTTATTCACTTAAAACTATTCCAGCTTTTAATAATAAACCAAGCGGTCAGGCCGGAAGTAATAAGTACTACGATAATGTGATAATAAATACCGTAGTATATATCCAAGATGATTACTAGCCCGACTAAGACTAAAGCCATCCACACTCCCCATTGTTGCAAATACCACATTCCGATAATAGCAATCATATTCAATACTTGGATGATTCTTAACAACAGCAAACTAGTCGGGTTCATTTTAGAATACTGGCTTAAAAAAGTATCCGCACTGCTCGAAATAGTTATAAAACCATATATATTACCTATAAACAGTAACACCAACATTACAATCAATCCAAAAGGGCGGGAAGCGATCATAAAGTTTATCTTTCTCCAAAACGATCATACAATCGTATTATAAAATGCTTTCAAGTCGTTTAAAAGCTCCGCTCCAAGCTTTTGTGAAATATTGTCGGGCCGCCTCCCACTCATTTCCGTGGTGCCAACCGGTATGTAATAAAGTAATTTTTGTTTTGGTTGCGCTCAATGAAGTAAACAGGAGAGTTACCGTAGTAAGAGGTCTAACATTATTCATGAACTTTTTCTGATCTGCATTGCCCCGCCACTCAACCGTTAGGTAGTATGGTCGCTCAAAGGCTAAAACTTTACAACCATAGGTACTATTATTTGTGGGATCCGGATCTTCAGGTGTCCAAAACAACTCATATTTTCCCCCCACCTTCATTTCAACATCTGCTTTAAGTGTGAGCCATTTCGATAACAGTGTATTATCACTAAAGTAACTGAAAACCGTATCAATAGGACTATTCAAAACAGTGGTGACTTTTATGATTTGATCTTGATTGTCTGTCATTCCAATTTCTTTGGTTTCTTGTTGGCATGAAAATGAAAACAGGTTTCCTAAGCAAATAATAGATGTCAAGATTAACAACACATATCGGTATAGTCTTTTCATAATGTTCCGATCCCTATACCTTTCATAACGGATCCTCTTTGATTTACTATTTGCAAATAATTGACCCTGTTTGTACAGATTTGTGTCGTCTTTATTAACAATAATACCTTATGGTACGATTTTGAATGCAAATAGATGTGGTGAAAATTGCCTTTTTGAAATCCGTCATGACACCGCAAGATGGCTAAGGTTAAAGCAAGCCAGACCCACCCCATGAGTAATAAAACCAATAATATTACTAATCCAAAAGGACGCGAGAAAATCATGAGTTATACTTATTGTTTTATAATAATAAAATGCTTTCCAATTGATTTAAGGCTGCTGCCCATGCCTTTATGAAATGTTCCCGAGCCGCCTCCCATTCGGTACCTTGACGCCAGCCGGTATGAAGCAGCGTAATTTTAGTCTTTTTTTCGCCAAGCGAAGTAAAAAGAACAGTGACCATGGTGAGCGGTCTAACATTATTCATAAACATTTTTTGATCGGCGTTGCCCCGCCATTCAAACATTAGATAATGCGGTCTTTCAAACGCAAGAACTTTACATCCGTACGTACTATTATTAGTGGGGTCGAGATTTTCGGGTGACCAAAAAAGCTCGTATTTACCACCCTCTATCAATTCTACATCGGCTGTGACAGCAAGCCATTTCGATAACAAGTTGTTATCAATGAAGTAATTGAATGCTGTATTCACGGAGCAATTCACAACGGCATTTACTTTGATAATTCGATCCTGGTTGTCTGTCAAACGCGTACCTTTTTTTTCTTGGTGGCATGAAAACAGAAATAGGCACAACATACCCATGAACACCGCCGAACACATAAGTTGTTTATTTTTAAGTCTTTTCATTTTTTTTTATCAAATTCTTATGTATTCTTGGAGTCATTTATGAAACTAATTTTAGATCAGTTGCTTTTGGCATCTAAAACTTTTCCAAGCAAGGTTAAACTTTCTTTGAGTTCGATGCGTTTTCCGAGCCACTTATTCAGAATTGAACCGGGATCAGCAAGCAACACAGCGACCATGTCAAGCTCGGGATTGACAAAAATAAATTGTCCGCCGTTGCCGCGAGCCATATAACCTAATCTAGTACCGCTGCGATCTTTGAGTATCCACCAGAGATATCCATAGTCGAAATATTTTGTTACTGTGAAATGACTTCGGGTACTTTCCTCAATCCATTCGGATGATATCAGGGATTGTTTGTTCCATGATCCTTTACGGAGATAGAGAAGCCCAAACCGTGCGGCGTCTCTAGCCGTTAGTTTAAAAACGTAGGCCGGATGGACGGAGCCGTTATCTATAATCATTTCTGTATCATCCATTGAAAAATCCTCCATTTGTAGAGGGATGGCGATCTTCTGTTCAAAACTTTTGAAAATATCTTGAGAGGTGATCTTGGAATACAACGTCCCAAGAGCGTTGAAATCCCAATTATTATAGTACCAATGTTCACCCGCTTTTTTTGATCCTCGCGCCGGCTTTTTCTCATCAGCTTCGCTTGTTGTATAATTTGCAGGAAGATAAATACCTGATGTAGACGTCAGAAGGTCTTTTATCTTCGCTTCTTTTTCCTTTTCAGAAAGTTTCTTGCTATCATCTATTCCGAGATCTGAAAGACGTAGATTAATGTTAATGGAATCAATATATACACCAAACAGCCCGTTCAGTAAGCTCTTACGTATCGAACGAACGTTTATTTTTTTTTGGGTTTCGCCCCATGAAGCAATAACATAACCGCCAGAAATAAGCATAAAGGCGTCCGCATTTAATGAATCAAAATATTGATGCGCTTTTTCAAGTTTGTCAGCTGACCATCCCATTTTAAGTGGGTCAGTTCGATTCCAAGATTTACCGGGAAAATATGACGGAACAGGATTTGCGACATATTCGAATTTGTCAAGCTCAGAATAGTTTTTTTCCTGTGAGCACCCGCTCTTGCTGGAAAGTAGTATGCCAGTTACCATAATGCATATAACGTAAGTTACGTTCATTTGACCGCCTTGAATTTATTTTTTGATTTGGGAACTTTTACGAAATTTATTTTCCAAAGTAACCTCGTATTCTTGTATCATCTTTTTAAATGCGTGATTCTTTGAAAGCGCGATTCAATTTAACGGTGAAACGGGTACGTGGGTGTGGTGAAAATTGCTTTTTTTCGAAATCAGGAGAGGCGGAATTGTGCAGGTGTTTGTTTGTAGTGCTTTTTAAAAAGACGGGTAAATGAGCTGCGGTCCTCGAATCCGACATCACAACAAATGTCATTTAGTTTCAGATGCGAAGTTTTAAGAAGATGTTCGGCTTCTTTAAGTCTTCTAAGAGTGAGGTATTGATGCGGCGTCATTTTGAATAACAACTTGAATTGTCTGAGTAAATGATGTTTTGACATGTACGCGATTTCACTCAGTTGTTCAAGGCTGATTGGATCGGCGTAGCATGAATCTATAAAATCTCGAGCGATATGCACCCGACGGTAAATTTCTTCACGTGTTGAACGTCTTTTCGCATTGATCGTATCCACCAGCCGGTTCATTCTGGTGTGTTCGATTAACAGGCTTTCGTACAAAAACGACATTTCTTCTTCAATACGTTGATAATTCAACCTGAAATCAGCCGTCATTTTTCCAATGGCCATTATATGATGTGAAATCGAGGGGGAAATACTGTGTACGTGCTCAAAAAATCGTACACGATCTGCTTGGCAAATTTGAGGATCATCCAATAACTTTTGTTCATTTAAACCGGCATACGCATGAAAAGAATCAAGAAATATGGGTCCAAAATTGAAAGTCAAAGATTCAACGCGCTCATACGGGCGCACATAACTGGCGTAGTGTGTGTCTTCGTTAAAAACAAGTATACAATGCGAGTTGACCCCTAGAATAGTATTATTTTTAATATAATATTCCGTGCCCATTAATGTTGTTTTTAGCGACAATGGCCCCCAGTGAGTCGGAAAAGAGATTTCACCCGATTTGCAATGAATGATGACATCAGCATCTCCGTATGAATCAAACCACTCGCATTTATCAAATCGATGACGCACAGGATCGGGAAAATGATCGATATATTTTATCATCCAACAATAGCCTGGTCAAAAAAAAGTCAAAATATAGTAAAAAATTTATACCGATATTTACGGAATGAATCGATAATTGTTACAAAAATGACGATTGAATTTAGTCGATCGGCAAAACATGCATTACAATGTAT